>CAZFUX010000006.1:0-25148 GCA_964522085.1 uncultured Aequorivita sp. | reverse complement strand
TAATTTTCAAATTATTAAACCCGATTTTTCGGATTCCTATCTGTAGTGAGTATATTACTGAAACTTCACTGAAAAAATCACCTATCCTTCCATCGAGAAAAAGAAAAGTGGAAAACGCTAAAACTGTTGTTAAAATAGCCGAAATAATAGGTGGCAGCACTTCCATGGTTCCATCAATTGCTGCTTGAATAGGCGATTTCCCTTTTTCGTAGTGCTGGTAGATATTTTCTGAAATTACAATACCATCATCTACCAGAATACCGATCACTATAATCATCCCAAAAAGCGACAAAACATTAATGGTAACATCAAACTGGGCTGCAAAAATAAACATCCCCAAAAATGAAATTGGCAATCCTAAGGCCACCCAAAAGGCTAGTCTTGTATTTAAAAAAAGAGACCGGAATAAAAGTACCAAAATAATTCCTACGACTCCATTTTCAAGAAGTAAATTGGTTCTATCATTCAATCGAACTGAAGAATCACTTACTACATCAATTTTTACGCCTGTCTATTTTTGGTTAAATTCAACTACATATTCGTTTACTTTCTCCGCGGCAGAGAGAAGATCTTCGCTATTTGTGTTGGTGATTTCAACATTTACGGCAACATTACCATTAAAATAAGATGCGTTGGGAGTTTCAGAAAACCTGCCTTTTACAGTGGCTACGTCTTGAAGTCTTACCACAGTTCCATTAGGATTGGCTCGTACACCATATTGTTCAACTCATTGCCGTAATACGATCTATTATTGGCGCGAATTAAATAATCTTCGGCATCTGTCTTAATATTACCGCATGTGGTTAAAATATTAGCCTGTGATACTGCGGAAGCTACTTCAGTAAAACTTAAATTATACGCCAACAAATCGTTTTCCCGAACGGCTATTTCAATTTCTTCTTCAGGGTAACCAGATACGGTAATTTGCGAAATTCCTTCCATAGCGCGCAAATCGTTCTCTACTTGCCTACCAATTTATTTTAGGGAAGTCAATTCAATATTATCGCCGCTTATGACAAAATCTATTGTTTACCTAATTCGTTCTTGCTTCGCCACCACTAACGGTTCCATTCCCGTTGGGAAATTGGGCATCCGATCCACAGCGTTTTTAACCTCGGCGAGCATAAAATTAATATCCTGACCGCTTTCAACTTCTACAGTAATACTTCCACCATTTTCACGTGAAGTAGAAGTAACTCGGTCTATGCCAATTAAGCCTTTAAGATTATCTTCAATCTTAAAAACAACACCTTCTTCAATTTCTTGGGGAGCAGCACCAGGATACGCAACGTTTATACTTATAATTTCAGATTCTTGTAGCGGGAAAAAGGAAGATTTTAACTGTAACATCCCAAAAAACCCGAAAATTATAAAGGCAAGAAGCATCACATTTACTGCAACTTCGCATTTATAAAATAACTAATAATCTTTCTCATGTTATTCTACTGTCTCTATTTCATTATTCGTTGAAGTATTATTTTGGTTTACTTTTACCAACATACCAGCATACGCCCTTGAGATGGATTTCGATAAAATTAAAGTTCCGCCTGGCACACCCTGAACTACTACATCATTAGGCGAAAAATAAACGGGTTCTACATCAATTACATCAAGAATACTATCTTTTACAATGAAAATTTTGGACTCGTCCATCAATAGTTTTCTGGAAATTTTTATAGCATTTTCCTGCTCGCATGCATCTAGTTGCGCCTCTAAATACATCCCCTCTTTTAAATCATCTCCTTTTACTTCCACAAAAACTTTTATGGTTTGGGTTTTGGGATCTATGCGACCATTAACGCGGCTTACTGTTCCTGTATAGCTTTTTAATTGAAAGCGCTACTTTTTCACCCAATTTAAGCAAATCACTAAAGGTTTTACCAATGGCCAATTCGAGTTCAAACACCGAAGTATCTATGTATTCACCCAATTTTTGACCTTGTCGAATTAAGGTTCCCTTAGTCACTAAAGATTCGGTTAATACGCCATCAAAAGGTGCATAAATATTGTATTTCCCTAGGCGTTACTCTAGATTTTTTAAGTTGTAATACGAAGCATAAACCCCTCGGCCTGTCACAAAATATTTCACATTATCTGATGTAGTTTCGGGTAAAGCTGGAACAGATTTATTAACATCAAAATTATCTAGGTATGCTTGCCATTTTGGAAATGCCTCTGGATAATCCAACCGAAGATCTGGCATTAAAGAAGTTACCAGATTATAAAATTCACTCTTCGTCGCTTGTACTGAAGCACTGTACTCGGCAGCATTTATACGAATAAGTTGTTGACCTTTTTTATAAGATTGGCCTGCTTTAAAATCGTTCGCACTACCTTGAAAAACCCCTTGTACTTCGGCATAAAGCTCTAAACGATCTTTTTGCTTGCAAGGTTCCGTTCGCAGGTATAACAATAGGTATAGTAGTGTTTTTAGCTGTTTCTGCAAAAACAGTTTTAATTACCTTTTCAACTTTAGGTTTTGGTTTATTATTGTTGTCTATAAGGTATTTTGAACCAAAATATGCCACTATGAGTATTAAAACCCCAAGGCCATAAAGTATAAGTTTTCGCATTGCCAACTAGTAATTTTTTTGTAAAAAATCAAAAATACTACGGTACAGTCCTATTGTCGTTAAAACTATCTTAAATTTGAAGATTTTCGAGCTGTTCTGTGATTACTCCCCAATCTTCCATTAGTTTATTAAGTTTGTCTTTTTTTTCTTGGTATTTATCAAAAAAGTGAGGCTTTGCTATGGTTTGCTCGTAATTGATAAGCAATTCGGTGTCAATTGTAGCGATTTCTTTTTCTAGTGAAGAAATTGAAGACTCTACATTGCTTAATCTGTTTTTGGCAGATTTTAGTTTCTTTTGAATTTCATATTCTTCACCGGCACTACGTTTTTCTTTTACTTCGGTGACAACTGTTCTCTTTTCAGCTTCGCGAAGATTTTGAAGATTTCGTTCTTCAAGGAAATAATCTATATCGCCCAAATATTCTTTTATGTGGTGATCTTTAAATTCGTAAACTTTATTGGTTAGTCCTTGAAGAAAATCACGATCGTGAGAAACCAATATTAGTGTTCCTTCAAAACTTTTTAATGCATCTTTTAATACATTTTTAGACTTTATATCTAAGTGGTTCGTAGGTTCATCCATCACCAATACGTTGAAAGGTTGCAACAATAATTTTGCTAATGCAAGACGATTTCGCTCACCACCACTCAAAACGCGTACGTACTTCTCAACTTCATCGCCACGAAAAAGGAAAGAACCTAAAATATCGCGAACCTTACTTCTGTTTTTTTCGTTTGCGGCATCGATCATCGTATCGAGGACGGTTTTGGTTCCATCCAAATGATCTGCTTGGTTTTGGGCGAAATAACCTATTTGTACGTTGTGTCCTAAGGTAAGTTTTCCGCTATATTCAATTTCTTTAACGATTATTTTTGCCAAAGTAGATTTACCTTGTCCGTTTTGACCTACAAAAGCAATCTTGGCTTCTCGGTCTACCAAAAGACCTACATCATTTAAAACATTATTATCACCGTAACTTTTTGATATACTTTCAGCTTCAATCACAACTTTTCCAGGAGTTACTGAAATAGGGAAACGTAGCGTCATTACACTATCATCGTCTTCATCAACCTCTATTCGGTCAATTTTATCTAGTTTTTTGATAAGCGACTGTGCCATTGTAGCTTTACTCGCTTTAGCTCTAAACTTATCAATTAACTTCTCGGTCTGCTCAATCTGCTTCTGCTGGTTCTTTTGTGAAGCCAATTGTTGTTTGCGTAATTCATTCCGAAGTACTAAATACTGTGTGTAAGGTTTGTTGAAATCGTAAATCTTTCCAAGGGAAATTTCAATGGTACGATTGGTTACGTTATCTAAAAACATTTTATCGTGAGATACTATTACAACCGCGCCAGGATAACCCTTCAAAAAATCTTCTAACCAAAGGATAGATTCAATATCTAAGTGGTTTGTAGGCTCATCGAGCAACAATATATCGTTGTTTTGAAGTAGCAACTTTGCCAATTCAATACGCATACGCCATCCACCAGAAAAGGTTTCAGTAAGTTTTGTAAAATCTTCTCTCTGGAACCCTAAACCTTGTAAAATACGTTCAGTTTCACCTTGATAATTATACCCGCCGTGGATTTCGTATTGATGCTGAACATCGTTTAAATCTACCATTAATTGATGGTAGCCATCACTTTCATAATCGGTGCGCTCGGCAAGTTGGGTGTTTATTTCCGCAAGTTGTTTTTTAAGTTTTTTTATTTCAGTAAAAGCTTCGTAAGATTCTTCTAGAACGGTTCTTCCTTTTTCAAAATCAATATCTTGTTTTAAGAAACCTATTGAGATTTCTTTATCCATTGCTATTTGGCCAGTGTCATATTCCTGTTCACCAGCGATAATTTTTAATAACGTAGATTTGCCCGCACCGTTTTTACCAACCAAACCAACGCGATCGCCAGGTTTAAGTTGAAAGGTTATTTTTTCGAACAAATAGTCGCCTTGAAAGGAAACAGAAAGATTATGGATATTGATCATTGTTTAATAAGGCATTAGGTTTTAGGCAATAGGAAGTAGAAAACTTGAATTTCTATTATTTAGTTTATAGCCTTAAAATTTTTGCAAAGATGCTTAAATTTGCGGTGCTAAAAAAACCGCTTATGCAATTCCTTAAAGGCTCTAAACTATATAGTATTTTAAAAGGCACTTGTCCTGTGTGCCATAAAGGTGAAATGTATGTGGAGCGTAACCCTTACTTATTTTCCCAAACTTTAAAAATGCACGACAGATGTAGCCATTGCAATACAAAATTTAAAATGGAACCTTCCTTTTTTTATGGTGCAATGTACGTTAGTTATGCCGTGGGTGTTGCAATTGCCGTTGCAACTTTTATAATTGCTTATTTTTTTATTGGGCTTGACAGAAATTATACTTTCCTTTCAATAATTGTCACTTTAGTTTTAACACTTCCTCTAATTTTAAGAGTTTCCAGAAATATTTGGATTAACTTTTTTATGCATTTTGACAAAAATAAGGCTAAGTCTTAATCTGAAGGTTATTACAACATTCTATTAATATCCATTTCTTTTGGAAATGGCTCTCCATCTTCTAAATTATTTAAAAGAATTTCAGCAAGTAACGGAGCCATCAAAAAACCACGTGAACCCAAACCATTAAAGAAAATTAAGTTTGGGTTTTCTTCCAAACTTCCTAGTAACGGCCTATGGTCTTTTGTCGTTGGTCTTACACCAGCTGTCTGACCGATTATATCAAAAGAGCAATTAATGAATGATTTTAATTTTGAAAGAATTTCTTCTTTAGCTGTTTCTGTAGCATTCAAACTATAATCATCGCGACTGTAGGTTGCGCCTACTTTATATTCATCATTACCAATTGGAATTACGTACATGGAACCTTTCAAAAGCGCCTCCATTTTTAATTCTGAAGCTTTTATAACTACATATTCGCCTTTATTACCAATGATAGCTTGTTTCGGAAAAAAGGGGTTGTTTACAACTTTTGAACCTTCTGTAAATATGATTTTTTTAGCTGAAATATTTCTGTAAGTTATACCTGTTTCATTTTGTTGAATTTCTTCATATTGAAAATTTTCAGAAAGTAATTCGTTTTTCTTTTGAAGATACGTTTTATAACCAGAAAGTAGCTTTTGAGGTTGAATTTGAGCCGTACCTACAACTTTTCCGTAACCAAACGGGGCTTGAATAGTAGCGTTTATGTTCTTTAAAAATTCAGAAGAAAGAAATTGTTGTAATTCTTTTTTATCGCTTGCTACCGACCAATTATTCTGTTCTTCAATGCTTTTAAAAATTCTCAGAATTGGTGTTTCTTCAAAAATATTTAGTTGAAGTTTTTTGGAAAGTTGATTGTAAAAAATAACCGCTGCAGGATAAAAGGATGAAGTATTCCAAGCTGCTGTAAAGCGTTTAAGCATCGTAGGGTTAAAAACCCCGCCAGATTTAGCTGTGGAACCTTCTTCGCCATTATCTATCACTATAAAGCTCTTTCCTTGCTTTTGAAGTTGCTCGCAAAAACTAATTCCAGCTATACCGAGACCAACAATAATGTAATCTTTCTCAATCATAATTTTTCGCACTAAAAAGCCCTTCAGTTTCCCGTAGGAAAATGAAGGGCTTTCTTCAAATTATAGTTTCATTATTAATAATTCCACAAATCTATTTCAATATTTCGGATATGTTCTTTTATACGCTCAGACTCCATTAATTGCATTAAAGCGTTGTCATTAATATAATCATCAACACTGCGGTCTCCCTGAATGTTGTCTTCTTTATATATAACGGCATTAAAACGTCTTGAATTTAATATATGGTCGAATGTGATAGATTGAGATGTATTCTTTCTATTGAATGCCTTAGCTTCGTGCAAAACTTTACGTGCTTCAGGAAACCAAACCCAGAATAGTTCTACTTTAGCATCTAGACCATCATCTCCATAAGCTTTAGAACGCGCCTCATTAGCAACAGGACAAAGACCTAACAAACGGTATTTAAGTTCTCCTTGTCTTTTGTCTATATACCAATACCCACGTATATGCCATTCTGAAATATCTCCAGCGTCTAGTGAAAACTTACGTACATATTGTTCGTCTACTTTGCCTTCGGCGTTGTATTGCTCAATACCTAAATCTGTAGTATCACTATAAACTAAAGAAGCATCAAGATCTCCTAAAGTACGTTTTTCAGTAAAATATGAATCTGCATAAACATCTTCAATATTTCCATTTTTAATATTTTTTACCAAAACATCATAAAGAGAGCGTCTATCTAAACCAATGTTATTTGTATCAATAGGGTAATACAATGGGAAGTTTACTCTTTCATCAAGATCAATGATTTCCCAAGTTGTTTTGGCCCAAAGCACATCGCGATCGGCCGTAAAGCCATAAGGCAACGGTTCGTCATTATCATAAGCAAGTTGCGCTTCTGTCTTTTTGCCTATTTCCTCTGGAGTTTTGGCATTTAGAATGTTAATCTGTGCAGTTGCAGCAGTAGCCATTCCAAGACCGAAAACACATAAAACAACATATTTCAAATTCATAATGATACTAATTTTATACTTAGTTCTAATTTGTCAATTCAATAATTACTGGAGCGGTTTTCTTAAGCATTACACCACTTCCACCAACTTTTGCATTGATATCAAATATTTGTACGCTTTCTCCACGACCTGCTCTTCTTAATGCTCCTTTAGCAGCAGAATCTAGTCTTGTTCCGTTTACACGAATGGTTGGTTGACCAGACACTTTAAAGCTAAAGCCTGTAACGTTCAATTTTAAATCAAAATCGAAATCTTCTAATACAGCAGAAACTGTAGAGATTTCTAATCCTCCACGTTCCATTCTTACCATACCAGTTTCGCCACGAATAGCTCCTGCTGGTGCTGGAATATCCTTGATACGGAATTCAGATTTAGAACCTACTGGCTTGCCATCAGGTAATGTTCCATTAGCTGAAATTGTAACTGTTCTACCAGAAGTAGGGCGCATTACATACTTACTTCCAGAAATTTTTGAAAGACCTGCACCAGATGCAGAAACTTTATTGTCTGGGATACCAGGAATAGACACCGTCATTGGGTTGTCTACACCACGATATACTACATTCATTTTATCTGCTGCAATTACCGCAGAATTTGGCATTGAAATTGTTGCAAAAGAACGTTTAACCTCAACTTCTATTTCTTCTCCTCCTTCACCATAAAACAGAATACCTTCAATTTTATGATCACCAGGAGACCCTGCGTTTACATTCATTTTCACCTTTCCACCTTCAAAAGTGTAATCTGTGTTTTCAACAAGTTTTCTTCCATCTAAAGTAAGTTCAGCTCTTTTAGGTTTAGTACTTTCATCTGTACGTCCTAAAACAATTGCACCGTCAAATTTTTCGCCAGAATAATATGCCGATTTTGGAGATTCTAATAAAGTTGAATAATTACTGAAAGACAATGCCGCTGCTTGCTGTCCAGCAAGCATACGCTGCAATACTTCACTTTTAGTTGTTTTAATATCTGCCTGAAGTTGAGTAAGTTTTGTTAAAGATGCAACTAAAGGAAATCCTTCATAGTTATAGTTTAACCAAGCTACATTTTCGCCGTCACGGTTAGTTACTTCTGTAGTAGAAAAATTTGACGTTATAGATTTTTTAATATCTTCAATACCCGCAACTTTAGCCAAAGCAGTGTCAGATAATACAGCCATCATCTCGGTTCGGTACTTATTGATATTATCCAAAAATTTCTGTCCTCCTTCTTTGTAATTGTCTCCAGTAAAAAATAGATTATTGAAGAAATCAGGTTTATCCATTACTTCATAATCAGTTGGATCCTTGATTTTTTCCATAGATCTCGATTTAAGTGAAGCTATATAAGTATCAAGTTCATCTGAAATATTTGAAATTTCTTTTGCCTTTGCCGCTACAGCTGCGTATTGATCTGGTTCATCGGCAGCTTTAACAGCCAAACCATCCATAAAAGCGGAATTACGCTGAGAAGTTGCTACGTTAGCATCAGATATTTTTTCGTTTAATAGTCCAAAAGCAGATAATACTTCTTTGGACATGTTAAGTGCAAGCATCGCAATGAAAACCAAATACATTAGGTTAATCATCTTCTGCCTTGGGGATAGTTTTCCTCCTGCCATTTTTATTCTTTTTTAAAGATTAATAATTAAGGTAAAAACCTATCTAGTTTTTTGGTGTCATTGCAGAAAGCATACCTCCATAAACACCATTTAATGATGAAAGGTTAGTTGCTAAGTGCTTCATTTGCTGCTTAAGTTGCTCTGCATTTTCGGCAGCTTCTTGATTTGCTTCTGTTTGACGTGCTGTTGATTCTATCTGTACTTTGTACAGACTGTTTAATGAATCCATTTGTGCAGCTGCTAACGCCATCTCTTCGCTGTATTTTTTAGTAGAATTCATGGCATCTGCTGTAGGAGCCATACTTTTTGTAGCACCTTCAAAAGAACGAATGCTTGTAGTTAAGCTGTTCATTAATTCTGAATCAATACGCGCATCTTTAAGCATATCGTCTAATTTTTTAGACAAAATTCCTTTCGCATCTTCTGGTTGTTCTTTAATTCCTTTTTTTGAAGTTATTGCACCTCCAGCTAATTCTGGATATACTAATGACCAATCTAAATCGTCATCTACAGGTTCAAAAGCAGATATCCCAAAAATAATGGCTTCAGTAATAAGACCAACTGCCAAAAGAAGTCCACCGTCTAAGTTAAAGATTCCAAGATTTATTTCCCAGTGAAGAATTTTGAAAAGAGCTCCCATAATCACAATGGATGCTCCAAGACCGTAAGCCATGTTAAAAAGTTTTTTTGTTGATCTAGATTGCGCCATAATAGTTAATTTTTAATTAGGTATTTAGTTAAGGTTAAAGTTTTAAGATTTAATTCTGTTTGTTATACAAAAGATTAGCGAGCGTCGCCAAGTGTTTGGTTTAGTACTACGTCTGTTCCCATATAATCTTGTACGGTTCTAAAGCCAATATAACTTCTTGCAGAATCCGCATACTCATAATCACGAGTACTTACTTGTAGGAAATAAGCAACATCTTTCCAAGAACCACCACGAACAACTTTTCTAAAATTAGTTGGGTCGTTTACATTTGGATTCATTGTAGATGTATAGTCGTACGAGGCAGCTTCGTATGATGAATCTACCCATTCTGATACATTACCAGCCATATTATACAAATTAAAGTCATTAGCTTCGTAGGCATCTGCTTCTACTGCATAGAGTGCTTGATCTGCTGCATAATCACCACGCAAAGGCTTAAAGTTTGCCATAAAACAACCACGATCGTTTTTAGCGTAAGGACCACCCCAAGGATACGTTGCAGATTCTAGACCTCCACGGGCTGCATATTCCCATTCAGCTTCACCAGGAAGACGAAATGAGTTTACAAAATTTCGCTTTTTAGATTTTTGATGCGAATTTTTATACAAAGTTCTCCATGCACAGAATGCTTTTGCCTGTTTCCAGTTTACACCCACTACAGGATATTCGCCATATGCTTCGTGCCAAAAATAATCATTATGCATTGGCTCATTGTATGAATAATTAAAATCGCGTATCCAAACAGTTGTGTCTGGATAGATGTTTAATTCTTCCTTTTTTATGAAATCTTTTCTTCTTTTGGTTTTATCAAGGGCGGCAGATTCAATATCCATATAGGTATATTGAAAATTTAACTTAGTTACATCTATAGTACGTTGGCCATTATATGATTCTTCAATTGGAATATACATTGTATCCATTACTTCAGAATAATACTCGTCTGGGTATTCTGCAGTATCCCAAATTAGCTCTGCTTTATCGTTTAGTTTTCTTCCTGCGTAGTAATCTTCACCCATCCCGAAATAATTGTCGTACATATATTGCTGGTATGGTGTCATTTCTTCGTTTTCTTGATCTACAAAGGCAAATTCACCAATTCCTTCATCGCCTGGGGTTGAACCAACCTCATCTGCCATGATTGCAAGCCGTAACCTTACAGTAGAATCTCGCACCCAATTAACAAATTGTCGGTATTCGGCATTAGTAACTTCGGTTTCATCCATATAAAATGAACGTACGGTAACAGTCTTTGTAGGTGCGTCATTTACAGCTACAAAATCATCATCACTTTTTCCCATGATGAAGGCCCCTCCTGGGATAAGCGTCATTCCGTATGGTTTTTGCGGATACCATTTTTTACCCTTTGCCCCTACTAGTTCTCCACGGTCTCCAGAGTTACAACTGAATAAAAAGGCAACAATCGCAGTTAATGCAATAAACTTCTTCATAGGTATTTGGTTAAATTTCGAGATTCAAGGGCGTAAACCTATCTATAATATTCCAAAAAAACAATTTTTTTTTGAAAAACCCTTAATCCCAATTTTAGGTATTATTTGATTATACTTCATTTTTGTGGCGAGCCTTTAACCACCGTTCAGGAATTTCCTGATTGCATGCACCCAAATATTCGCCATAAGTGCAAGGTAATAACGTTCGGCTTTTTAATTTATTATTAATATTTGAAAGAAAAGGCAAAACAATCCACCATCTTTCTGTTTTATTACTTTTTTTAAACTCTAAAACCTCATCTTCAATAGGTACTTTATAGGAGGTAAAGAGCTTTTCATTATTAAAATCATCATCTTCAACCCTAAAATTATATCCTTCAATAAAATACCATATTATTTGCGCCACCAACATAGCACCGCTTTTATTTTCAATTAAATCGCTTAATTCGTAAACGCCAAAAGATTTTACTTTATTACTAATGCCCGCATATCTAGCAATTGCGCATATTTCTCGTCCATCAAAACCATTGGGGCTTTCATTGCTTTTATAACTTAATTCTGTATTTTTTATTGCGGTAACATCTAATGTTATCATATCTGCGTTTCGCAATATAGGCTCTACTGTTGTAATATCGGCAGCAACTTCACCCAATCTATAGGCATCAAAAAATAATTTATCCATTAATGCAATTTCTTGCGGTGAATTGAAAAAGGATTGATACCCCAAAACACTATAATTAAAAAGATTATAGGGTTTGTCTATCACCATTTTTCCAACGTATGATTTATTTGAAATTGGTAACTCCGCATTACCAAGATCAAAACGATTGTCGATATTTACAACATTTACCATTTCACCCAAAGCGTCATACCCTCGGTATTGCGAATATGTCAAATCTTGACTTCCTCCTAAAATAAGTGGTATTATTCTTTTTTGAAGCAACGCACCGACAACTTCTTTCGTGGCAAAATGAGTATCTTCAGCTGTTTCGCCTTTTTCAATATTACCTAGGTCGATAATTTTATTATTCCAATTACCTAGATATAATGAGTAAAGCGCTTTTCTATACGCATCAAATGATATTTCTCCCCCAATATAATTTACATCTGCACGATTTTCTTTAATGCCAAGAATTGCAAACTTTACGTTTTTTAAATCTGGTAATTCTCCCAATTTGGCATGGGTTTCAATCTGCTTTCCCAATGTTCCCAATGGTAAAACTTCGCGGTGCGCCAATACATTCTTTGAAACAGGAGATAAAAACTCGATCATTATTTTTTCTTAGCGGTGGCTTTCTTCTTAGCTGTAGTTTTCTTTTTAGTCGCGGCTTTTTTCTTCGGGCTTTTCTTTGTCAGCAGATCTTGAGCTTCTTCTAAGGTGATTTTATCGGCTTCTGTACCTTTTGGTAATTCTACCTTAGTTTTACCTTTAATGATATTGAAACGTCCCCAACGGGCTTTTTCAATACGTATTTTTTCTTCTGGCCATTCATTGATGAGCTTGTCTATTTCCTTCTGCTTTTTAACCTCTATCAACTCTTCAATATCTTCATTTGAAAGATTATCAAAATCGTACTTTTTGTTCACATTAATGAACATATTGTTCCATTTTATAAAAGGACCAAAACGTCCTACACCTTTTTGCACAGGTAGATCTTCATATACATATATAGGAGCGTCAGCTTTTTTCTTTTCTTCAATTAGCTCTTTTGCGAAAGACAGATCTACATCCAGCGGGTCCATTCCCTTCGGTATAGAAATAAAAGTTTTTCCTAAACGAACGTAAGGACCAAAGCGACCATTATTTACCTCAACTTCTTCATTATCATAAACCCCCAATGTCTTCGGAAGTTTAAAAAGATCCATCACCTCTTCAAACGTAACCATATGTAATTGCTGGTCTGGGCGAAGGCTGGCAAATTTTTTATCTTCATCATCTGGCGCGCCAATTTGCGCCATTGGCCCGTATTTACCTAATCTCACTAAAACGGTTCTTCCAGTTTCAGGATCTTCACCTAAAACACGCTCACCACTTTCACGCTCTGCATTTTCTTCTACATATTCCACTTGTGGGTGAAATTTTCCATAGAAATCTTTCATCATTTTTGTCCACTCTTCTTTTCCTTCTGCTATATCATCAAAATCCTGCTCCACTTTCGCAGTAAAATTGTAATCCATAATATCTTCAAAGTGCTCCACTAAAAAGTCGCTCACGATCAATCCAATATCTGTAGGAACTAATTTTCCTTTGTCTGAACCAACGGTTTCGGTCAAGGTTTTATCTTTTATTTCTGTCTGAAGTGTAAGTTGAAGATATTTACGTTCCACACCTTCTACAGTTCCTTTTTCAACATAATTACGGCTAATAATTGTTGAAATAGTTGGTGCATAAGTTGAAGGACGACCAATACCAAGCTCTTCCAATTGTTTCACTAAAGAAGCCTCCGTAAATCTGTACGGTGGACGCGTAAATCGCTCGGTTGCCGTTATGTAATTATTCTCTAAGGCATCGCCATTTTTCATATTTGGCAACATTCCTTCTTGTTCTTCTTCTTCAAAATCGGTTCCTTCCAAATAAACTTTTAGGAAACCATCAAATTTTATCATTTCACCATTTGCAGTGAAGTTTTCTGAAACTTTCTCTTTGGAAAGCACATCAATCTTCACATTAGTACGTTCCAATTGCGCATCGCTCATTTGTGATGCTAAGGTTCTTTTCCAAATTAAATCGTACAAACGTGCTTGGTCGCTATCGCCAGAAACGCTGTGTCTAGACATTTCTGTAGGGCGAATTGCCTCATGAGCTTCCTGTGCGCCTTTACTTTTACTTTTGTAATCCCTGGGTTTACTGTATTCCTTTCCGTAAGAAGAAGTAATTTCTTTTTGTGCTGCGCTTTTTGCGTCGTTACTAAGATTTACACTATCGGTACGCATATAGGTTATAAGACCAGCTTCGTACAAACGCTGTGCGATTGTCATTGTTTTACCAACTGAAAAATACAGTTTTCGTGCGGCTTCCTGTTGTAACGTTGAAGTTGTAAATGGCGCAGCAGGTGATTTAGTTGCTGGCTTTTTAGTTAAATCTGAAATTTTATAATTGGCACCTAAATTCTTCCGAAGAAACTCGCGAGCTTCTTTTTCGGCATCAAAATTCTTTGGAAGTTTCGCTTTAAATTTGCTGCCTTCAAGTGTCGTAAACTCTGCATCAATTCTGTAAGAGCCTACTGGATTGAATGCTTCAATTTCGCGCTCGCGTTCTACAATTAATCGCACGGCAACAGATTGCACACGACCTGCGGAGAGTCCGCCTTTTACTTTTTTCCACAGAACTGGAGAAAGTTCATAACCTACTAATCTATCTAAAACACGTCTTGCTTGCTGAGCGTTTACCAAATCGTAATTAATTTGGCGAGGATTTTCAATGGCTTTTAAAATTGCAGTTTTTGTAATTTCGTGAAAAACAATTCGCTTTGTTTTGTTTTTATCTAGCTTTAATTCTTCGGCCAAATGCCACGCAATGGCTTCTCCTTCTCTATCCTCATCACTTGCTAGCCAAACCATTTCAGCTTTTTTAGAAAGCGCTTTAAGTTCAGCGACCAGTTTCTTTTTGTCACTACTCACTATATATTTAGGCGCAAAATTGCCTTCTACATCTACACCCAACTCTTTAGACGGAAGGTCTGCAATGTGCCCAAAACTAGAAGAAACCTTGAAATCTTTTCCAAGAAATTTTTCAATGGTCTTTGCTTTTGCAGGGGACTCAACTATCACTAAATTCTTTGCCATATCCTTATTCATTAAGATTGCAAAAGTATATGAATTTTTTAATACGAATGATTTTGAATGTAAAATTTGAAGATAGGTGTGCTTATTTTGCCACGAATGCACGAATTATTATACTTTTTATTAGTGAATTCGTGGCGAATTTTCACTTTTCAAATAAATTTTAAAAACCAATCTGCCACTTTGTCACCGTTAGCAATTAATTGTATCTTTGTAAGTTCAGTGGTATAACGCACCATTTTGTATTGAAGTTTGATTTTTCATGGAAAAGATACTAGACGAAAAAACACAAGGAAACACCCTAACGCTTGATGCGCGTGACGGCAATTCCAAAAAATTATATTTAGAAAGCTACGGCTGTGCTATGAATTTTAGCGATAGCGAGATTGTGGCCTCCATCCTTGCAGATCAAGGATACAATACCACAAATATTATGGAGGAGGCAGATTTGGTTTTGGTAAACACCTGCTCCATCCGCGATAAAGCAGAACAAACAGTTCGCAAACGTTTAGAAAAATACAATGCCGTAAAACGTATCAACCCAAAAATGAAAGTGGGCGTTTTAGGTTGTATGGCCGAACGTTTAAAAGAAAAATTTCTAGAAGAAGAAAAAATCGTTGACTTAGTGGTTGGGCCAGATGCCTATAAAGACATTCCAAATCTTTTACAAGAAGTTGAAGAAGGTCGCGAAGCTGTAAACGTAATTCTTAGTAAAGACGAAACCTACGGCGATATTTCACCTGTGCGTTTGGGTGGAAACGGAATTACTGCTTATGTAAGCATTACCCGCGGTTGCGACAATATGTGTACATTTTGCGTGGTTCCATTTACTAGAGGACGTGAACGTAGCCGCGATCCACAAAGTATTTTGAATGAAATAAATGATTTAGCTGAAAAAGGTTACAAAGAGATAACATTGTTAGGTCAAAACGTGGATAGTTACTTATGGTACGGCGGTGGTTTGAAAAAAGATTTTAAAAGTGCTTCAGAAATGGAACAGGCAACAGCTACAGATTTTGCACAATTGCTTGATATGGCCGCAACGACACACCCAAAAATGCGCATTCGTTTTTCAACCAGCAACCCGCAAGATATGCACGAAGAAGTGTTGCATATTGTGGCGAAACACGACAATATTTGCAATCATATTCACCTTCCTGTTCAAAGTGGAAGCACGCGAATTCTAAAGGAAATGAACCGTCAGCACACGCGGGAAGAATATATGAAGTTGATTGACAGGATTAGAGAAATCATTCCTGGTTCTTCCATTTCGCAAGATATGATTATTGGTTTCCCTACCGAAACCGAGGAAGACCATAAAGACACCATGAGCCTTATGGAATATGTAAAATACAGCTTTGGCTATATGTACAAATATTCCGAAAGACCTGGTACAATGGCTGGTCGAACTATGAAAGATGATGTTTCAGAAGAAACAAAAAGCAGAAGATTGACTGAAATTGTAGATCATCAGCAAAAACATAGTGCCATTCGTACCGCAGCATTTTCAGGAAAAACTGTATCAGTTTTAATTGAAAAAGAATCGAAAAAGAACAAAGATGAGTGGAGCGGAAGAACACAACACAACAATACTACTGTATTTCCGAAGGAAAATTATAAAGCTGGAGATTTCGTTAACGTTAAAATAAACGATTGTACTACCGCCACCTTGATTGGTGAAGCTGTGGGATATTCATAAAACTATTAAGTTATGAAACGTATTCTATTTCTTTTTACAGCAGGCTTTTCGTTTTTGGCTTGTTCCAATGATGATGAAAATGTAGAATCAGAACAAAATTCTTATAAAATCAAAAAGCTTTCCAAAACTTTTTATGTGGAAGACGGCACTTCTTATAGACTAGATTATAATTATAATAAGTCCGGAAAAATCACAAAATGGGTTCAGGAAAATCATGACGGCACACTTACTCACGATGACTATTTATATAATTCCCAAGGTCAGATATTAGAATCAAAAACAACTAACATCACTCAAAATAAAGTGATTAGAACTATTTCTTATATTTACGACACTTCCAATAGAATCTCAACAGTTACATTTTTATCATCTGATGGATCTATAAATACTTCACATTTTAGCTACGAAAATAACACTGTATTTATAATTGATGATTTAGGAGGAAACAAAAAACTTAGCTTTAATGCAACTGGCAAGTTGTTAAATACTGTCTCATCAGGCACCGGCACCGACCCTTTAAATGGCAACGACAACAGAAACTATAAATTATACCAGAGATTTAGTTACTTCTATTCATTATGAATATTCCGGAGGATCGATTTCCTCAAAGAGTTATATTTATGAATATGACAATAAAACGAACCCTCTTTTTGAGATTTTCAACAACAACATCAACAACTATATTTATAATTTCAATGGAAGTATGAAAAGCTTTAAAACCTATTTTTCAGTAAATAATTTTACAAAGGTTATATATAGTGCTTCAGTACCCGCGCCAAGTTTAAACTATATATAGGTTTTCAAAACTCAGTATAATGAGCAGGGATTACCAACCACCGCGGAAGTAAAAAGAGACGGTTTTCTTTTTGAAGAATTAACTTATGAATATTATTAACAGTACAATAGATTCTAGCCTTCACAGTAAATTAATATGGAAAGCATACAAGCAACAAAACAACGATTCGGAATAATAGGCAACGACCAAAAACTAAACCGTGCCGTGGAAAAAGCAATTCAGGTTGCACCCACGGATATTTCGGTATTGGTTACGGGCGAAAGTGGTGTGGGTAAAGAGAGTATCCCAAAAATAATTCACTCCCTCTCACACAGAAAACACGGTAAATACATAGCGGTAAATTGTGGAGCCATTCCAGAAGGAACGATAGACAGCGAACTTTTCGGTCACGAAAAAGGTTCTTTTACTGGCGCAACCGCAGCCCGAAGTGGTTACTTTGAAGTAGCCGATGGTGGAACAATTTTCCTCGATGAAGTTGGGGAATTATCACTACCAACCCAAGTAAGGCTTTTGCGAGTTTTGGAAAATGGCGAATTTTTAAAAGTAGGCTCTTCCGCAACTCAAAAAACTGATGTCCGCATTGTAGCCGCAACAAACGTAAAAATGGCAGAAGCCATCAACAAAGGAAAATTTCGTGAAGATCTTTATTATAGATTGAGTACCGTTGAAATAAACCTACCACCACTTCGCGAACGAGAGGAAGATATCCATTTACTTTTCAGAAAATTTGCTGCGGATTTTGCGCAGAAATACAAAATGCCAACCATTAGATTAACAGACCAAGCTACCGATTTACTATTGAAATATCGTTGGAGTGGAAATATTCGTCAGTTGCGAAACGTTGCAGAGCAGATTTCTGTTTTAGAGCAAAATCGTGAAGTTTCTTATGAAACTTTGAAACATTATTTACCAGATATGGGCAGTAATCTGCCTGCAATTGTAAACTCAAAAAAAGCCGAAAGCGATTTCAGTAGCGAGCGCGAAATACTTTACAAAGTGCTTTTTGATATGAAACGCGACGTAAACGATCTTAAAAAACTAACTTTGGAATTAATGAAAACAGGCAATGCTGCCAAAGTGAAGGAAGAACAATCGTCGCTCATCAATAAAATATATGCTGACGAAACTGATGCCGAAGAGGAATTAGCATCAATAATTGAAGAAGAAGAAAACCATCAATCACAAAGAGATGTAGAAGTTTTCAGTATTCCGGAAAACGCTTCAGATTCACGAAAAGACAAATACGAATACGCCGAAGAAATTGAAGAAGAAGAAAATCTTTCACTTCAACAAAAAGAATTAGAGTTAATCAAGAAATCGCTCGAAAAATACAGCGGAAAACGTAAAGATGCTGCTGATGAGTTAGGGATTTCAGAGAGAACATTGTACCGAAAAATAAAACAATACGACCTATAGTCAGTAAAAAACCTTTTTTTATGTCAAGAATATTTTCAATCCTATTAATTATAATCTCCGCAATTTCTTTGCAGGGCTGTGGTGCGTATTCATTTACTGGAGCCGATATAAATTATAGTACTACAAAAACGGTTCAGGTTAATTATTTTCGGAATAATGCACCACAGGTTGAACCAGGTATTGACCGCGATTTTACCCAAAAATTACAGGATTTACTTTTAAACCAAACAAGTTTAGATCTTGTAAATAACAATGGTGATTTGGTTTATGAAGGCGAAATTACACAGTTTTATACAGCGCCCATAACAGCAACAGCCAATAGTACCGCAGCTCAAAACCGACTCACAATTTCTATTAATGTTCGTTTTTTCAACACAAAAGAACCTTTGAAAGATTTTGAGCAGCCTTTTAGTTTCTATTACGATTTTACTGGAACATCTTTACTAGTAGGATCACAACTAGACGTTGCCTTAGAAATTATTTTTGAACGCATAACACAAGATATTTTTAACAAATCGCTTGCTAATTGGTAAACTAATTGTCACCCCGAGCGCAGTCGAAGGGTTGAATTTTAAATTTTAAATTAAAAAAGGCTCCTGAGCCCGCCGAAGGATGAACACCTCAAACTATACATATCTACTTGCAAACCCACAGAAATTAACTTCTGAGGATTTAGCCGCATTAAATACTGTTATAGGGAAATATCCCTATTTTCAAAGTGCGCGCGCGTTGCAACTTAAAGGTTTAAAAAACCAAGATAGCTTTCTTTATAATGATGCTTTAAAGCTTACTGCGGCTCACACAACAGGTCGCGATATTCTTTTTGAATATATTACTTCAGACAAATTTATTCAGAATGAAATTTCGCAAAACATCTTGCAGCACGATACTTCGGTTAACGAAATTAAAGTAGTTGCTGAAAATATTTCGGAGCAATTAAATACAGAAAGTGAAAAATCGCATAAGTCCGAAATTCAAAAGGCCGAGGATATTTTGAATCCGCAACTCTTCCAAAGAAAAATTGAATCTGTTTCAGATTTAGTTGAAAAAAAAGAAGCTGAAACTACGTTAGAGCATGACCAACCTTTAGAATTCACAAAAAGTGACACACACTCTTTTTCAGAATGGTTAAAACTTACCAGAGCCAAACCAATTGAACGTCCCGAAGAAATTTCAGAAGAAGAAAATACAATAGATTTAAGAGATGATAAAGAGCGAAAATTTGATTTGATTGACAAATTTATCCAAGACCGCCCTAAAATTACACCACCAGAAATAGAAAATAAAGGACAAAGAGAAGCTCCAACACCTTCTACAATAACATTTCAACAATCGCCAGATTCACTAATGACGGAGACTTTGGCTAAAGTTTATCTGCAACAAAAGAACTATAAAAAAGCAATTCAAGCATTTAAAATATTAATTTTGAAAAATCCCAGAAAAAGTGGTTTCTTTGCAGACCAAATTCGAGCAATAGAAAAACTGATTAATTTATAAACACAATGAGTACGTATACAATATTCCTAATTTTAATAATAATAGTGGCCTTTTTATTGGTCGTAGTTATAATGGTACAAAACCCAAAAGGTGGCGGACTTTCATCGTCTTTCGGCGGTGGCGGTGGCGCACAGATTGGTGGTGTTCAGAAAACAAGTGACTTTTTAGATAAAAGTACTTGGACCCTTGCAACCATTACGTTGGTGTTAATTTTATTTTCTAACGTATTTATAATGGGTGGCACAGCAGTTCAATCAAAAACTTTTGATGAAAGCGCGGTTCCTGCGGTTCCAACCACACAAATACCTGCTCCTGCTGCAACAGATCCAGCAGAGTAAATTACTGTAAAATATATTTTAAAAATGCCAGCTTATGACAAGCTGGCATTTTTTTTTATAAACTGTCAGTTTATGGGCAGTGGCACAATTTCTGCCAATTAGCTATCACAACATAAAACATAATTCTAACAATAAAATTATATTGAATATGGCATTAAAAATTCAACCACTTGCAGACCGCGTTTTGATAGAACCACAAGAAGCAGAAACTAAAACTGCTTCAGGGCTTTACATCCCGGATTCCGCAAAAGAAAAACCACAACAAGGCAAAGTAATGGCCGTAGGTAAAGGTAAAGAAGACCACAAAATGACTGTAAAAGTTGGGGATACTGTACTTTACGGAAAGTATTCTGGCAGCGAATTAAAGCTTGATGGTAAAGATTATCTTATTATGCGTGAAGACGACATTCTCGCGATTATCTAACGGTAATAGTTCCAAAATCCCTATAAAAAATATTATTCACTCTTCCGAATTTCTTCGGAATAAAATAAAAAACTAATGGCAAAAGATATAAAATTTGATGTAGAAGCTCGCGACGCTATCAAACGCGGTGTTGATGCATTGGCAAACGCAGTAAAAGTAACTTTAGGCCCAAAGGGTCGTAACGTAATTATCAGTAAATCTTTCGGTGCGCCGCAAGTAACTAAAGATGGTGTTACCGTTGCAAAAGAAATTGAACTTGAAGACGCACTTGAAAATATGGGCGCGCAAATGGTTAAAGAAGTAGCTTCAAAAACCAACGATCTTGCTGGTGATGGAACAACAACTGCTACAGTTTTAGCTCAGGCTATCGTTAAAGAAGGTCTTAAAAACGTAGCCGCTGGCACAAATCCAATGGATTTGAAACGAGGCATAGATAAAGCCGTTACAGCTATTGTTGCAAACCTTGAAAAGCAAACTACTAAGGTTGGTAATTCTTCTGAAATGATAAAGCAAGTTGCCTCTATTTCGGCTAACAACGACGATGTAATTGGCGATTTAATTGCTAAAGCATTCGGAAAAGTTGGAAAAGAAGGTGTTATTACTGTTGAAGAAGCAAAAGGAACTGAAACGTATGTTGATGTTGTAGAAGGAATGCAGTTTGACCGCGGATACCTTTCTCCATATTTTGTAACCGATACCGAAAAAATGCAAACTGAATTGGAAAACCCAATGATTTTGCTTTACGATAAGAAAATTTCTTCAATGAAAGATTTACTTCCTATTCTTGAGCCAGTGGCACAACAAGGAAAATCTTTATTGATTATTGCAGAAGATGTTGATGGCGAAGCATTAGCTACTTTGGTAGTAAACAAACTTCGTGGTTCGTTAAAAATTGCAGCAGTAAAAGCACCAGGCTTTGGCGACAGAAGAAAAGCAATGCTTGAAGATATAGCGATCTTAACTGGCGGAACAGTAATTGCAGAAGAGCGCGGTTTCACATTAGAGAACGCTACAATCGATATGTTAGGTTCTGCGGAAACTGTTACGATTGACAAAGATAATACAACCATCGTAAATGGTGCCGGTAAAAAAGACGACATTAAAGGTCGTGTTAACCAAATAAAATCTCAAATAGAATCTACTACAAGCGATTACGACAAAGAAAAATTGCAGGAACGTTTGGCTAAATTGGCTGGTGGTGTTGCTGTTCTTTACGTAGGCGCTGCTTCTGAAGTAGAAATGAAAGAGAAAAAAGATAGAGTTGATGACGCCCTTCACGCAACCCGTGCGGCTGTAGAAGAAGGTATTGTTGCTGGTGGTGGTGTTGCTTTAGTTCGCGCTATTGAGGTGCTTAAAAAGCAAACTACAAATACGCTTGACGAAGCAACAGGTATAAACATTGTAGCAAAAGCAATTGAAGCTCCACTTCGTACTATCGTTGAAAATGCAGGGGGTGAAGGCTCTGTAGTTATTAATAAAGTTTTAGAAGGCAAGAAAAACTTCGGTTATGACGCAAAATCTGAAACCTATGTTGATATGATAAAAGCAGGAATTATCGATCCTAAAAAAGTTACTAGAATCGCACTTGAAAATGCGGCCTCAGTTGCTGGAATGATTCTTACTACCGAATGTGCTTTGGTAGACATTAAAGAAGACAATGCCGGTGGCGGAATGCCAGGAGGTATGGGCGGCGGAATGCCTGGAATGATGTAATTTCCAAACTGATTAATAGAATTAAACCTCACAAGTCTTCAAGATTTGTGAGGTTTTTTTATTTCCAAAATTGATTATATTTATAACCAAACAATCAAAATTTGGAAATCCCTTTCGAGCCCGTTCTCTTCGGAATAAAAATGAATATTCACCTTATTTTGGAGTATTCGGCTTTCATTATTGGTTTCCGTTTTTATGTTTTTCTTCGGAAAAGAAGCAAAGACTCAATTTCTTCAAACAACAGACTTTCCATCATTATCGGCGCTACTTTGGGTGCTTTGATTGGTTCGCGGATTATTGGTTTTTTGGAATATCCTTTTATTGAATTTTCTGAAAATAGCTGGATAGAATTACTAAACATAAAATCTATAATGGGCGGTTTATTTGGCGGACTTTTGGGTGTGGAAATTTCAAAAAAGATAATCGGCGAAAAAAGTTCATCGGGTAATTTGTTTACGTTTCCAATCATTCTCGGAATTTTCATTGGTAGAATTGGCTGTTTTCTTTCGGGCACAAATGAATTCACTTATGGTATAGAAACTTCTTCCATCTTCGGAATGAATTTGGGCGACGGAATCCTTCGGCACCCAATCGCGTTGTACGAACTCATTTTTTTAGTACTTTTAGCTATAATATTAAAACAAATTCAGAAGAAAAACATATTACGAAACGGCGAATTGTTTCAATGGTTTATGATTAGCTATTTCAGTTTCCGCCTTTTTATAGAATTTTTAAAACCAAATGAGTTTTTTGTTTTAGGATTGAGCAACGTTCAAATTTTGTGCATTGTCTCTTTTCTTTACTATTATAAAACCATCCTTTTTATCAAAAAAGAAGAACTGAGAGAATCTTGAATTTTAAACCTTGAATCCAAAAAATGCCTGTAAGAAAATATACATACTACGATTTCACCTTAAGCCTCTGCCCAGAATGTTTAAAACGAATTGATGCCAAAATAGTTTTTGAAGACAGTAACGTTTACATGCTGAAGCGTTGCCCCGAACACGGCAACAGTAAAGTCTTGATTGCAGACGACATTGAATATTACAAAAACATCCGCAACTACAACAAGCCTTCGGAAATGCCTTATACCTTCAACACAAAGACGCATTATGGCTGTCCGTATGACTGTGGTTTATGCCCAGACCACGAACAGCACTCTTGTCTCACAATTATTGAAGTCACGGATCGCTGTAACCTCACCTGCCCTACTTGCTACGCAGGTTCTTCCCCAACCTATGGAAGACACCGAACTTTAGACGAAATAAAAAAAATGATGGACGCTGTGGTTAGGAATGAAAAAGAGCCCGACGTTGTGCAAATAGGCGGTGGCGAACCCACAATCCACCCAGATTTTTTTGAGATTTTGGATTATGCAAAAACGCTTCCAATAAAGCATTTAATGCTGAATACAAATGGATTACGAATTGCGAAAGAGAAGAATTTTGCCGAAAAACTAAAAACATATTCACCCGATTTCGAAATCTATTTACAATTTGATTCTTTTGAAGATTCGGTTTTGCAAACTTTACGCGGTGCGGATTTGCGTAAAATCCGTGAGCAAGCACTTCAGAATTTGAATGAAGTGAATCTCTCGACAACGCTGGTTGTTACCCTCCAAAAAGGACTGAACGATGACGAAATGGGGAAAATAATTGATTTCGCTTTAAAACAGAAATGTGTTCGCGGCGTAACTTTTCAACCCACGCAAATTGCAGGAAGATTGGAAGGGTTTAATACTGAAACCGATAGAATTACGCTAACCGAAGTGCGTAGAAAAATCCTTGAACAAACCGATGTTTTTAATGCCGAAGATTTATTGCCGGTTCCATGCAATCCTGATGCTTTGGTAATGGGTTATGCACTGAAACTAGGCGACGAAGTCTTCCCGTTAACACGTTACATCAACCCTCAAGATCTGCTAGATAATAGCAAAAACACCATTGTTTACGAACAAGACGAAATACTAAAAGGGAAAATGCTTGAGCTTTTCAGCACAGGAAATTCAGTGGAATGTGCGCAGGAAAATCTGAAATCGATTCTTTGCTGTTTGCCGAATATTGACGCACCCGAATTAGGTTATGACAACCTTTTCAGAGTAATAATTATGCAGTTTATAGATGCCTATAATTTCGATGTTCGCAGCGTTAAAAAATCCTGCGTTCATATTGTAGACAAGGATTATAAAATAATCCCTTTTGAAACTATGAACCTTTTCTATCGGGATGACAAAAAGGAGTATTTAGAAAAACTTAAAGCTGAAGCGTTATGATATTTTTAGAAGGTGGCGATTATACAGGTGTGGTAGTATTGGTTTTGGCAATTATGCTACTTCCCTCCATTATTTTGGGGGTAATCGGAGCAATATTTTATGCAAACGAGAAGAAGAAAATAGCAAAAATTTTATTTATAATCGCCGTGGTTTACGTAATTGTAAGTTTGGGAATTTGTGGGAGTATGATGTGAAATTAAAAGAATGATTCAAGTTATTATTTTTGTATTCATTCCTTTTACCCTTTTTCTTTGGGACCTAATTTTAATAAGAATATTGACTTAGGCACTTTGTAAATAATAATATATTCAGTATTTTAGGGTTAATTAAACAACTAATTATGAATCAAAGATTCAAA
>CAZFUX010000005.1:0-25322 GCA_964522085.1 uncultured Aequorivita sp. | reverse complement strand
AATTTTCAAATTATTAAACCCGATTTTTCGGGTTCCTATGTGTAGTGAGTATAGGATGCTATGGGGAGACAAGTTTTACAGAAAAAAGGAGAAATAACCACTTTAGATTTTACAACAATTTCAAACGGAATCTATTTTTTAAAATTGCAAACCTTAGATAGTATCTTCACTATAAAGATTCTTAAAGAGTAACTTTTCAACTTTAACACCAACCATTCAAAACTTTACCATTTCCCTAACAAAACAAATACGTATTTTTAGTGAATGATAAAAAAACTACTCCTACTACTATGTATCGTTGCATCTACTTCACTTTTTGCACAAGATATTGACCGCACTAAAGTTTCAGGAAAAGTACACGTACCGCAAGGCGAAGATGCCGAAGGTATATCCGTTTACAACATTTCTGCCCAAAAAGGAACTGTCACAAATGCAGACGGTTCTTTTGAAATAGAAATTACTGAAAACGATCGCATCCAGATTACTTCACTACAATACCAACCTTTTACGATTATTGTTGACAAAGGTATTGTAGCCCGTAAAGTGATGAATATTTTCTTGAATACCGCCGTAAACCAATTGGAAGAAGTGGTAGTGCGACCGTACGACCTTTCAGGAAACATAAACGTAGACGTTAAAAAAATACCGACATACAACGTTACAAAAAATTGGGATTTTAGTTATGAAAACCTAGAATACGGCTACACATTTGTACCAGACGATAAAAGCGCCGTGCCAGGCAATGCTGCAGAAGAAGCGCTTCACGGTAACGCTTTAAAGAATGGAGCAAACGTTTTAGCACTTTTAGGAAGTGTGGCGCAGTTACTTTTTCCGAAAGGAGCTGAAATTTCATCTGAAAAAAAACAGGAAGATTTGAGTACCATAAGCAATAACATTCAACAACGTTTCAGTAAGGATTTCATTAAAGCAAATTTTGATATCCCCGAAGATAAAGCGGTAGATTTTCTGTTTTTCGCCCAAGAAAACGGATTGGATAAGGATTTATTAAAACCAGAAAACGAAATGGAATTAATGAAATTTTTAGTTTTAAAAAGCAAAGAATACAAAAAACGTAATGAATAAATATAGTTTTATCATGCTGTTTTTTTGCTTTCTGGGAATTTTTCAAGTTACTTCTCAGGAAAAAATTTTATAAGGAAAAATTACAAATACCATTGAAAGTGAAGGTATTCATGTGCTTAATACTTCTTCTCGCTACAATACTATTACCAATGAAAACGGTCACTTTTCAATAAAAGTGAAGCCAAAGGACACGCTGCTATTTTCATCTATAAAATACATGCCTCAAAAAGTTGCGGTTACCGAAGCTATTTTTGAAAAAGGTGTGATTACCGTTGAACTTACAGAATTGGTAAACGAACTGGATGAAGTTTTTCTGCAACCGAATCTTTCAGGAAACATTGTGACCGATTTAGCAAAAATTAAAGTCGAAAAACCAATAAATTTTGACGATGTAGGCATTCCCGGTTTTAAAGGCAAACCCGAAGAAAAAATAGTGCCACTCTATTTTGTTATTACGCCAGTAAGTGTTGATGTAGAAGCGCTTTATAAATATATTTCAGGTTATTATAAAGAGTTGAAAATCCGCCGACGTTGGGAAGTTGAGAACAATGCCGTTGCTGGAATGGTGCAATATTATACCATTCCATTTTTCACAACAACCTATGGAATTCCTGAAAACAGCGTGTATGATTTTCTGCTTTTCTGTACTGAAACCACTTCTATAGAAAGCGATTTTAAAAAAGAACATTATGGAAGTGTTTTACTCGTTTTAGATGAAAAAGCTAAGATTTATACAAGCCGCCTTTCCGAAGTGGAAAAAGAATAATAATTGTAATGTACATTTGCCAAAACCTTCATCAATCTCTTAATTACCAAATTATACTATGAAGTATTTCAGAATCTTCCTTTTATTACTATTATTTCCAATGCTTTCGGCTTCTTCTTCGCATAAATTTTATATGAGTGTTACCAAAATTGAATATGTAAAGGAGAAAAGTTCACTTCAAATAATCACTAAAATTTTTATTGATGATATTGAAGATGCCTTACAACAACGCTACGGTCCTTCAATCTCACTCAACACAAAAAAGGAAACCAAAGCGATGGATGAAGATTTAAAGAATTACCTTCTTCAAAAAATAAATATTAAAGTAAACGGAAAACCTGTAAACATAGATTATATTGGCAAAGAATACGATACTGATATGCTAATAGCCTATATTGAAGTGAAAAATGTGAAAGAGCTAAAAACTATTAAAATTGAAAATAAAGCATTGATGGAACTATTTCCTGAACAGCAAAATATAATTCACTTAAAAACCTTAAAAAGCCGTAAGAGTTTAATTTTAGATAGGGATGAACCGAGTGGAAAATTGAATTTTAATTAATATATTGCCTAATTTTTTTTTAAAATCTCTAAACCATATGCGATTACTAAAAACTCTATTTCTTTCTGCCATATTTTTATTTTCGGCAACAATTGTTGCTCAAGATGATGCCGAAACTTCAAAACGAGAACCTGGTCATTACAACACCAACCGTTTTAAGCAACTGCACGAAGAATTTTCAACACCAAATATGTTTCGTACCGCGAGTGGAGCTCCAGGTCCCAGCTATTATCAGCAACAGGCAGATTATGTAATGGATATAGAATTGGACGATCCCAACAAAAAAATCACAGGTTTTGAAACCATTACCTACAGCAATAATTCTCCAGATGTTTTGGAGTATTTATGGGTGCAATTAGACCAAAATAAAAGAGCGAAAGATTCAAAAACTCCTTTAATAGAAGCGTCAAATATTACTCCATCAGACATGGCAGGAAGTTTCGTTAAAAATTATATGAATGATGATTTTGATGGCGGTTTCAATATATTAGAGGTGAAAGATGGCAGTGGCAATCCTTTAAAATATACAATCAATCAAACAATGATGCGTGTAGATATGCCGAAGAATTTGAAACCCGGCGAAAAATATGTCTTCTCCATTAAATGGTGGTATAACATAAACGACCACGTAGTAAATCGCGCCCGAAGCGGTTACGAAACTTTTGAAGACGGCAACCGAGGCTTTGTTATAGCACAGTTTTACCCACGAATGGCGGTTTATAACGATGTGGAAGGATGGCAAAATAGTCAGTTTTGGGGTCGTGACGAGTTTGCGCTTCCCTTCGGAAATTTTGAAGTGAATATTACCGTTCCTGCAGATCATATTATGGATGCCACCGGAGAGCTTCAAAATAGAAAAGAAATATTTACAAAAGAAATGATGAGCCGCTATGAATCTGCGAAAAAATCTTTTGATAAACCAGTTATAATCGTAACGCAAGCTGAAGCCGAAGCAGCTTCAAAAAACTTTGCAACAGCAAAAAGAACTTGGAAATTTAAGGCAACAAATGTGCGTGATTATGCCTTCGCAACTTCCCGTAAATACATTTGGGATATGATGGCTGTAAAAATGGAAAGTGGCTCTGTTATGGCAGTTTCATTATACCCACCAAAAGCTAACCCGCTTTGGGAAGATTGGTCAACGCGAGCTGTTGCTAGTACATTGAAAAGTTTTTCGCGTATGACTTTTGATTATCCGTATTCAAAAGCAATTTCGGTAAGCGCAAAAAACCAAGGGATGGAATATCCAATGATTTGTTGGAATCACGGTCGTCCAGATAAAGATGGAACCATAAGCGATCGCACTAAATTTGGGATGATTAGCGTAATAATTCATGAAGTTGGTCACAACTATTTCCCAATGATTGTAAACAGCGACGAACGCCAATGGACATGGATGGATGAAGGTTTAAATACGTTTACACAATTTGTGGCAGAACAAGATTTTGCCGAAGAATATCCTGAAGCCATTGCGCCAAACAAAAAATACCCTTCACGTAGAGGTCCAGCAAATAAAATTGTAGATTATATGGCAGGCGACCAAAGCCGACTAGCGCCTATAATGACAAAAGGTTTAAATACATATAATTTTGGTGCAAACGCCTACGCTAAACCAGCAACTGCATTAAACATTCTTCGCGAAACTATTATGGGCCGCGAACTTTTCGACTTTGCTTTTAAAACTTATGCAAATCGCTGGATGTTTAAGCACCCAACGCCAGAGGATTTTTTCAGAACTATGGAAGATGCTTCGGCGGTAGATTTAGATTGGTATTGGAGAGAGTGGTTTTATACCACAGATTATGTGGATATTGGAGTGAAAGATGTGAAGAAATTCTACGTTACTTCAAAAATGAATAAAGAAGTGAAAGAAATGATGGCAGCACGAGGTATTTCTGAAAGCGATTTACCGGCTATGGTTTATATGGTTGAAGAAGGCAGCGAAGATTTTGACGAAAGTATGCGCGTTTCAAACATTGACGAAATTAAAACCTTGAAAGAATACATTGCAGAAAACGTTCCTGTGGAAGAAAGAGCAAACTTAAAGCATCCAAAATATTTCTACAAAGTAACTTTTGAAAAACCAGGAGGAATCCCAATGCCTATTATTGCGCAATACACTTATAGCGATGGCACTTCTGAAAGAGTAACCTATCCTCCCGAAGTATGGCGAAAAAATGACGAATCGGTTGGAAAAGTAATTGCTTCAGAAAAAGAAATTACAAAAATTGAAGTAGATCCCGATGAGGAAACTGCAGATATTGATACCTCAAATAATACGTGGCCAAAACGTAAAAAGTTAGGAGCTTTTGAGAAGTTTAAAGAGAAGAATACTAAAGATTAATTTACAATAAATATGCGCCTACTCACAATATTTAGCTTCCTAATCGTATTAATATCGTGCAAGCAAGAAGTAAAACAACTCACTGCACAAGATATTATTGACAAAGCCATTGAAAATGCTGGAGGCGAAATAAATGACGTGCTCACTAACACCAATTTTGAACGTTTCGTAAATGGAACAAAACTTATAATACCAGATTCCACTGCTAGCAAATACTCAAACTCAGTAAACTCTGTTCATTATTTTGTGCAATTGCCTTATGGTTTAAATGAGGCTACAGTTAAAAAGGAATTAGTAGGCGAAGCCGAAATAAATAACAAAAAATACTATGAAATAAAAGTAACATTTGCTCAAGACGGCGGCGGAACAGACCACGAAGATATTTATATGTACTGGATAAAGCAGGATGATTTTGCTGTAGATTATTTCGCCTATAAATTCTATACAGGCAAAGGTGGCATACGATTTAGAGAAGCTTACAATCCACGAACTATAAAAGGTTTGCGCTTTGTAGATTATAAAAACTATAAAGCTGAACCGTGGGAGTCTGTAGAAATGGAAACCCTTGACGAATTGTTTGTATCTGGAAAATTAGATTTGCTTTCTGAAATAAAAACTGAGGATGTTTCAGTGGAAATTTCTTCAGTAGATCAGTAATCAATCTACAAAAAACACAGCATTCGCCAAAAACAGTTTCCCATTCTGCCAAAAGGAGCGGAAAGAAACATCATCTATCATATAAACCACGCTGCCTTTACCCTTTTTCGCTTGGGCAAAAACTATTGAATTTTGTAATGCAAGCTTCGCTTTTTCTCCTGAAAACCCAGAAACACTTTCAGGCTCACTTATATAGCACACATTAAAACCATCGTTCAATAATTTATAGGAATCGCTACCCAGTTTTAAACTGTAATACGTATCGCCATAACCAAACGCTAATGGATGAGTATTGTCTAATTTCACTTTATAAATACTTCCTGTAATCATATCTTTAGTGCCTTCCAATTCACGCTGTGCATAGGGAATCATATTTCCAACCGTGTCTTTTTTCTTTTCATCTTCTTCGGAAATATTCTTTTTTAAATCGAAACCTTCCTTACCTTCAAAAACACGCACAGCATTGGCTATGGCTATCACATTTCCGCCATTGTCAATCCAATCTTCAAGTTTTTTGAAAGCATCTTCATCCAAAATTGATTTATAATTTCCGTCAGGTAAAATTAAAACATCATAATTGCTCCATTTCACACTACCAAAATCGTCTGTGTTTATTGATGTAATTGGGTATTTCAATTGAGTTTCAAAAAAGTGCCAAAGTGCTCCGTAATTTAAAGATGAAGTCCCTTTACCCTGAAGCATTGCCACTTTCTTCTTTTTAACCAAATGCACATATTGCGATCCAAAATCGGTTAGTTTATCTGCAAAACTTGTAGGCGAAGCGTATAACTTTCGCCCCATTTTATTGGCGATTTGGGTTACAGTTTTGTCAAAATCTGAATTCGACTTATTATCACTTTTAGTAATAATCAAGCTACCACGACCAAAATTATTGCCCCCAAAACCAAGTTCATTTTCAGAAAAACGAACCTTTATATTGCTTTTTAATAATGCCGAAAGAAATTCTGCATCCTGCAAACTGTTCCATTTGGCAATATAACCAGCCGCGTTTGGAGAAAGCACATTAGATACTTTATTACTCGGTAAACTTAAATTGCTTTGCACCAAAGTAATGCTCGCAATGCCTTCCAATCCATATGCATACGGCAAACTCCACGCAGTAATATCATACGTTAAAGGGGTTGATAAAGCTGCATTAGGCTCAAAAAGTACTTGTACCATTTTTCCTTTTGGTTGATTGGTACTCACAACCAAAGCTCCTTTTGCGTCTATAGAGCCTTTTTTGTTCTCAGTATAATTAAACCCACTTACACTTCCAGCATTTGCATAACCGTACTTTATTTCGTGGCGATCAAGCAATGTTGTTAATGCTTCAATGTTATCAGGATTGCCTTTCAACACAAAACTTTTATACCTTAAATTATCGTTTTTAAAGAATTTTTTGAATTCAGAATTTAAAGATTTAGCGTTCTGTGAGGCAACTTCAATGGTGGAAAGTCCTGTTGTAGTGTGATGTGTCATGCGATCTACAAGAGTTAATTCCACATCTTCATCATTCATAATTCCCAAGCCCGCCATTCCGTGGCCAGCCTGTTCGTAAGTCATACCAATGGCACCCATAAATAGCGGATAGGTGTCGCCATAACTTGGGTACAATAAATCAAAACTTTCGCGGGTAAAATAAAGCCAACCGTTTTCATCAAAATATTTGGCATTGTTTTTCCCTACTTTATTTTGAAATTCGCGTTGCCAAGGCGTTATAATTTCGTGAAAAGGCTCTGCCGCTGGCGCAAAATAATATGGATTGTTGATATATTGCTCGTGAAAATCTACATGAATCTGTGGTATCCATTGATTGTAAATTTTAAGACGTTGTTGGGTTTCTACTTGGCTCGCCCACATCCAATCACGGTTTAAGTCGAACAAATAATGATTGGGACGACCGCCCGGCCAAGGTTCGTTATGTTCCGTAGCTTCTTGTGCAGTATTATAAGGCGAAGCTTTTACTTGATTATACCAATTTACATATCGATCGCGACCATCAGGATTTACACCTGGATCCATAATTACCACAACATTTTTAAGATATCCTGGATGCTCTGTAATTAGTTTATAAACCGTATTCATAGCCGCTTCACTACTACTCGCTTCATTGCCGTGAACGTTGTAACTTAACCAAACTATTGCTTTTTCGGGAGTTGAAGAACCTTCTAAAACACCAATATTCTTTAAATTATCAGTTTGTATTTTTCCAAGGTTTGTAAGATTTTCTTCGGAAGAAATTACTGCGTATGTCAATCTTCTGCGTTCGTTTGTCTTTCCATAATCAAAATATGCAACCATTTTGCTGTTAGCTGAAACATGTTCAAAATAGTCAACAACATCTGCATGTCTTGAAAATTGGGTGCCTATTTCATATCCTAAAAATTCTGAAGGAGATTTTAGTTGGGCGAAAATAAACAATGGAAAAATCAGGAATAGAATTGTAAAATAATGCTTCATCTTAATAAATTTGAAATGTGGGATAAAACTAAAGAAAGATTATGAAATAGTAATGTGATTTTTTCACCTACGAATTCACGAATATTTTTACACAATAATTCGTGAATTTATGGCAAACCCTATCCGAGTTTCAATATTAACGTATCTTTAAACCCACGACCAATCTAAAACGGTTATTTTTGTTTTTATTTTTCCAAAGATTCTATGTCAAGCCACTCTATTCCGTATAAAAACACAGGTTACTTTTCTAAGCTTATTTGCGATTATATCGCGGAAGATGATTCATTAAAGTCTTTCTATAATCATTTTCCAAATTTGGAAAATTTTAAACATCAATTCACTGAAAAGCAGCAACATTATACAGACGAGAAACGACACTTGTTAGCAAAACGAATTATGTTTCAGTATGGCGATAACTCAATTTCGCAATCCACACTCAGTAATATTGACTTGCTGAAAGAGCATACAACCTTTACAATTACAACAGGTCATCAACTCAATCTTTTTACGGGACCTTTATATTTTTTGTATAAAATATTTTCAACCATAAACCTCGCTGAAAAGCTAAACAAAGAATATCCTACCAATCATTTTGTCCCAGTTTATTGGATGGCTACAGAAGATCACGATTTTGATGAGATTAATTATTTCAACCTCTTCGGGAGAAAAGTAAAGTGGGATAGAAAAGCGTCCGGAGCTGTTGGAGAACTTTCTACAGAAGGTTTAAAGGAACTTAATGAACAATTAAAAAAAGAATTCGGCGAAAGCGAAAACGCTAAAAAGTTAATTTCTTATTTTTCAGACGCCTACACAAAACACGACAACCTTGCAGACGCCACACGGTTTTTAGCAAACTGTTTATTTTACCATCACGGTTTGGTAATTATTGACGGAAATGATAAAGAACTTAAAAAATTCTTCATTCCCTATGCTGAAAAAGAACTGACCGAAAACCTGAGCTTTAAAAAAGTTTCAGAAACCACTAAAAAGCTAACTAATTTAGGTTTTCCAGAACAAGTACATCCGCGAGAAATAAACCTATTTTATTTAAAAGAAAATCTTCGAGAACGCATCATTGAAAAAGACGGAATGTTTTATATCAATGAAACTGAACTTTCATTTTCAAAAGAAGAAATTTTAAAAGAACTGCACGAAAACCCTGAACGATTTTCGCCGAATGCCTTGCTACGTCCGCTCTATCAAGAAGTTATTTTACCAAATCTTTGTTACATTGGCGGTGGCGGCGAGTTGGCGTATTGGTTTCAGTTAAAAGATTATTTTAATAAAGTTGAAGTACCCTTTCCTATACTTTTGCTTCGTAATTCAGCACTTTTAGTTCCAAAAATGCTTTCAAAAAAACTGACTAAACTGAATGTTGAAATAGAAACACTTTTTCTTCCGAAACATGAATTGATTACGAAACAAACCTATAAAGTTTCAAAAATAGAAATAGACTTTTCAAAACAAAAGGAATTTCTGAAACAACAGTTTAAGGATTTATATACGTTGGTAGAAAAAACCGATATTTCCTTTCTAGGAGCCGTTGGCGCACAAGAAAAAAAGCAGTTAAACGGTTTAGAAAATCTTGAAAAACGTATTTTAAAAGCTCAAAAACGAAAACATTCCGAAGAGCTAGGCCGTTTAAAAAACATTCAAAACCAGCTTTTTCCAAATCAAACCTTACAGGAGCGACAACTCAACTTCTCAGAATTTTATTTGGAATATGGAGAAGATTTGTTGGAAACATTGAAAGAAAATCTGGATCCGCTTAATTTAAATTTTATGGTTTTGGAATTGTAGCTATAAAAAAATATTCGTGCATTAGTGGCAAGAAAACTGTTGAAAACCCACAATAAAATTCCCGAAAACCCATTTCCCAACTTAACTATTTAAAGTATTTTTGCCTATGCAAAATAACGTCCTAATTTTAGATTTCGGTTCGCAGTATACCCAACTCATCGCTAGACGAGTACGGGAATTGAATATTTACTGCGAAATTCATCCATACCATCACATTCCAGAAAACCTTGAACCATTTAAGGCGGTAATACTTTCAGGTAGTCCGTTTTCGGTTCGTGCAGAAGATGCTCCACATCCTGATTTATCAAAAATTCGTGGCCATAAACCGCTGTTGGCTGTTTGTTATGGAGCGCAATATTTGGCACATTTTAGTGGCGGAAGCGTAGAACCTTCAAACATTCGCGAATACGGAAGAGCAAAACTTTCAATGATAAAATCTGAAGAAGATTTTTTTAAAGATATTCCTGAAAACACAAACGTTTGGATGAGCCATAGCGATACCATAGCAAAGCTTCCCGAAAACGGAGTACGGTTGGCAAGTACGGCTGATGTTGTAAATGCTGCTTATAGAATTGAAGGCGAAGAAACCTACGCAATCCAATTTCACCCAGAAGTGTACCATACAACCCACGGTGCGCAATTACTTAAAAATTTCTTAGTAAACATCGCTGAAGTTCCACAAACATGGACACCAGCAGCTTTTGTAGATACAACCGTTGCAAATTTAAAAGAGCAAATTGGCGATGGCAAAGTAGTACTTGGATTAAGTGGTGGTGTAGATAGCACTGTTGCAGCTATTCTTCTTAATAAAGCAATTGGCAAAAATCTATACTGCATTTTTGTAAACAACGGTTTGCTTCGTAAAGATGAATTTGATAGCGTATTACATCAATATAAAGACATGGGGCTAAACGTAAAAGGTGTTGATGCTTCCGAACGTTTTTTAAAAGCATTAAAAGACGAAAGCGATCCCGAACGAAAACGTAAAGCCATAGGCAACGCTTTTATCGAGGTTTTTGATGATGAAGCACACCAATTAACAGGTGTAGATTGGTTGGCGCAAGGCACAATATATCCAGATGTTATTGAAAGTATTTCGGTAAACGGCCCTTCAGTTACCATAAAAAGCCATCATAACGTTGGTGGGCTTCCAGATTTTATGAAGCTTAAAATCGTAGAACCTTTGCGCATGCTTTTTAAAGATGAAGTAAGAAGAGTAGGAAAAGAAATGGGTATAGACCCAGAATTACTTGGCAGACACCCATTCCCCGGTCCTGGACTAGCAATTAGAATATTAGGCGATATTACAGCCGAAAAAGTGCGTATATTACAAGAAGTTGACGCCATTTTTATTAATGGCTTAAAAAAGTGGGATTTATACGATAAAGTATGGCAAGCAGGAGCAATATTGCTTCCTGTAAATAGCGTTGGTGTAATGGGTGACGAACGAACTTATGAAAAAGTAGTGGTGTTAAGAGCAGTAGAATCTACCGATGGAATGACGGCAGATTGGGTAAATTTACCTTATGAATTCCTTCAAGAAACCAGCAACCATATAATAAACCGAGTAAAAGGCGTTAATAGAGTAGTGTATGACATAAGCTCAAAACCGCCCGCCACAATTGAGTGGGAATAAGGTTTCGATATTAATTTCATCATTGCTACGCATGCTGAAATTCACTCAATCACCTTTACCCCGTATTTATTAAACTGAAATTGAAAACTATGTTCAATAAATCTAAAACAGCAATTATCCCTATGTTGAAGTGTATTATTTACGTTTCGGTAATCCTACTCTTTACCGTTAGCTGTGGCTCCGTAGCCCAACAACAATATACAAGTCACTCTGTACAAAAAGGCGAAACTGTTTATAGCATAGCCAAAGAGCGAAACATTTCTGAAGAAACAATTTACAACCTAAACCCCACAGCCAGAGAAGGCTTTAAAGTAAATAGTGTAATAATACTTCCAAAGAATGATTTTGTAAATTCCAACATTAAAACTTATAGAGAGCACAAGGTTAAAAAGAAAGAAACCCTTTTCGGGATTGCTCAAAAGTACAATGTTAGTATAGATGAAATTAAGAAACTCAATAATTATCTTTATTCCAGAGACCTGAAAAAAGGAGATAATCTACTTATTCCGTTAAAGTCAAGAGGCAATCAACCGAATAATACGGAAACACAAGAGTATATAGTAAAAGCGAAGGAAACAAAATACGGTATCGCTAGAAAATTTGATATAACTATTGCTGAATTAGAAACGCTGAATCCAGATATGGGCGAAAGCTTAAAAGTTGGAGCCACTCTTAATGTTCTAAATAATTCTGTAGTTGAAACTGCTGAAATTGACGACGAAAATTTTCAATACTACGAAGTAAAATCAAAAGAAGGTTTTTATAGATTAAAGACTAAATTTGGCCTTTCAGAAAAAGAAATAGTTGCGCTTAACCCTTATGCAAAAAATGGATTAAAGGAAGGCATGATTCTAAAACTTCCAAAAGATGAGACTACAATTTCAACTAAAGATATTTCAATAGTAAATCTTGAAAATACCATTGAATACAAAAAGATGAAAACGGTAGCCTTAATGCTTCCTTTTCGTTTAATTCGTAGCGCAAGCGATTCAACAAGTAACGATAGTGATTTAATAAAAAAAGACCCCACCCTTCGCGTAGCTTTGGATTTTTATAGTGGTGCAATTATGGCTGCTGAATTTGCCAAAGACAAAGGTATTTCAGTTACCATGAATGTTTACGATACCGAAACTAGTGAAAGCAAAGTTGCTTCCATAATTTCTAAAAGTGAATTTAAAAGTGTGGATGCCGTTATAGGACCATTGCTTCAAAAAAATGTTGAAAAAGCTTCTGAGTTATTGAGAGATAGAAATATTCCCGTTTTCTCTCCTTTAAGCAATAGAGATATGGCTAAGAGTGAAAACCTTTTTCAGAGTCTTCCTACAAATGAAATACTCGAAAAAACAATGCTTAATTATATAAAAAATCATGCTTCAGATAAAAATATAATCATCATTTCAGATTCAAAAAAAGCTTCTCAAAAAGAAATAATCCAAACCGCTATCCCCACTGCTAAAACGATTACTCCACGAAACAATGGTTATGTTCAGGCTGATGATATAAATAAAGTTAGCTTAGATGGAATAGAAAATTGGGTGATTTTAGAATCATCAAATCCTGTTTTGGTTAGCAGCGTAGTAAACACCCTTTCTTCTATGCCCATCAATTATAAGGTGCGATTATTTACTCTAGATAAAAATGATGCCTATGAGTGGGATGAGGTTTCCAGCACTCGTTTGGCAAAAATAAACTTTACCTTTCCTTCTGTAAATCAAAATATTTCAGAAGACGGTCACCAACCTTTTATAATAAGTTATAAAAATAAATACGGCGTATTTCCTAATAGATTCGCCATTCGTGGTTTTGATGTTACGTATGATGTATTACTTCGTCTAGCTTCAGAAAACAATATTTATGACGCTATTTTGCCCGAAAATGAAACCGTTTATATCGACAATAAATTTAGATATGTAAAATCTGACAACAATGGCTATTGCAACCAAGCGGCATACATACTTAAATATAACAAAGACCTTAATTTTGAAGTAGTAGAATGAGCACAGCAAAAGTAACTTACCTAGGAAATCTCCGCACCGAAAACGAACACTTAAAATCGAGTAACTCCTTTATTACAGACGCACCAACCGATAATAATGGCAAAGGCGAAGCATTTTCGCCCACTGACACTGTAGCTGCGGGTTTGGCAAATTGTATGATTACGGTTATGGGTATTAAGGCGCAGAATATGGATGTTAATATGGTCGGCACTACAGCGATAGTAACCAAAACTATGGCGGCAGATCCACGACGTATTTCTAAAATTGAGGTTGTTTTAAATTTCCCAGCAGGGATTGACAAAAAATCTAGAAAAATACTTGAAAATACAGGTAGAACTTGTCCTGTGCATTATAGTCTTCATCCAGATATTGAGAAGGTTATTGTGTTTAATTGGGAATAAAAAAGTAAGCAGCCTTCAGTTGCAGTAGGCAGTGAAACATCTAATAAAAAAGGGTGCTATTTTTGATTCCTAAATAAAATGAAACTACTCTTTGCCTTTATATTTTCCTTCTTACTTCTTCCACAACACAATTCTGAAAAGATTACGTGGAGCGAAAACCAAAAACTAACTTGGCAAGATTTTAAAGGAGAACCGGTGCCGAGCGCCAGTTTTGTTGCGAGCACCAATTCTGGTCTCAGTTTCCAGTATTCCTATACTACAAAAGGTGATGATGTTTCAGTAAAATATTCTGTTTCAAGTTTTTTTGACCCAAACAGCTCTTGGTATAAGCCCTCCAAAGTAAATGACCATATTCTAAATCACGAACAAGCACATTTTGATATTTCGGAGCTGCATGCAAGGAAGCTTCGGAAAAATTTAGACGGAAAACAATTTTCAAAAAAAGCAAAGAGCGAGGTTGAAGCAATCTACAACCAAGTAGAACAGCAAAGGCGGGCAATGCAAACCAAATTCGATGCTGAAACAGACCATTCCCGAAACGAGGAAAAAGAATTACAATGGCAAAAATTCATAGTAAAAAAACTAGCCGAATATGAATCTTGGAAGTAGCCCAGACCCAAATCATTTAATAGAACTCGCAAACTACAAAATGCCATTCGGTAAATACGAAGGTCGTTATTTGGCAAACATTCCTGAATATTATTTTGTGTGGTTCAAACAAAAAGGGTTTCCCGAAGGAAAATTAGGTAGAATGATGGCTGAAATGTATGAGTTAAAACTGAACGGCCTTGAAGGCTTGGTACAAAAGCTTATTGATAAATAAGTCGCAGTTTACAGTCAACTTTACCAACAATTAACTAATAACATTTAACCATTAACTTCCCTCTCTTTCCACAATAAAAATGTACTTTTGCGCTCCGTATAGACATTTCAGCATAGGCATCCATGAGCACTACAAAATACATCTTCGTTACGGGCGGGGTTTCTTCATCTTTAGGAAAAGGAATTATAGCGGCCTCGCTAGCTAAATTATTGCAAGCTAGAGGCTACCGCATTACTATTCAAAAACTAGATCCATACATAAATGTAGATCCAGGTACAATGAATCCTTACGAGCACGGCGAGTGTTACGTAACAGATGATGGTGCCGAAACGGATCTAGATCTTGGTCACTACGAGCGTTTTTTGAATGTAACAACCTCACAAGCAAATAACGTAACTACAGGTCGTATTTACCAAAGTGTAATTGAAAAAGAACGTCGTGGCGAATTTTTAGGAAAAACTGTACAAGTAATTCCGCACATCACAAACGAAATAAAAGAACGCGTACAATTGCTAGGTAACACTGGCGATTACGATATAATTATAACCGAAATTGGCGGTACAGTAGGTGATATAGAATCATTACCATACATAGAAGCCGTACGCCAAATGAAGTGGGAAATGGGCGACGATAACGCTATGGTTATTCACTTAACCCTAGTACCCTACCTTTCTGCCGCAGGTGAATTAAAAACAAAACCTACACAACACTCCGTAAAAACTTTAATGGAAAGCGGAATTCGCGCAGATATTTTGGTATGCAGAACAGAGCACGAACTTTCTGACGATATAAGAAGAAAATTAGCCCTTTTCTGTAATGTGAAACAGGAAGCTGTAATTCAATCTATAGATGCGTCAACCATTTACGATGTGCCTAATTTAATGCTTGAAGAAGGTTTGGATAGAATAACACTTCAAAAATTAAATCTAAAAGACACTACAAAACCAGACTTAAAAAAGTGGAACAAATTTCTTCAACGACATAAAAATCCTAAAGCCGAAGTTCATATTGGTTTAATAGGTAAATATGTAGAATTGCAGGATAGTTACAAATCTATACTAGAATCCTTTATTCACGCAGGTGCAGAAAATGAAGTAAAAGTAGAAGTAGAGTATATAAATTCTGAATTCATCAATGCTAAAACCATTGGTGAAAAACTTTCAAAACTCGACGGTATTTTAGTAGCGCCTGGTTTTGGTGAACGTGGTGTAGAAGGCAAATTAATCGCAGTAAAATACGCTCGCGAAAACAACCTACCCTTTTTAGGAATTTGTTTGGGAATGCAAATGGCCGCTATAGAATTTGCTAAAAATGTACTGAATTTAAATGATGCTAACAGTACCGAAATGAACCCCGCAAGCAAAAACCCCGTAATAAACATTATGGAAGGTCAGAAAAGCATTACCAATATGGGAGGCACTATGCGTTTGGGCTCCTGGAAGTGTGATTTGAAAAAAGATAGTCTGGCTAGCAAAATTTACAAAGCTAAAACCATAGAGGAGCGTCATCGACACAGATACGAGTTCAACAACAAATACCGCGAGCAATTTGAAGCTGCCGGAATGGTTGCCACAGGAATTAATCCAGACACACAACTTGTAGAAATTATAGAAATACCAAGTCATCCTTGGTTTGTTGGGGTGCAATATCACCCTGAGTATAAAAGTACGGTTGCCAATCCGCATCCGCTTTTTGTGGCTTTTGTAAAAGCGGTGCATGAACACGCATCAAAAAAGAAATAGGACAATTTGGCGGAGTGCCAAAAAAGGCGGGATTGTTGCCCTGCAACAAATTATTAACATAAAAACTTTTGATTTTTTTCAAAAGAAGAAATAAACGATGGAAAAAAAGAAATTCGACTTAAACTCATTAATAGGTTTTTTACTAATTGGCGGAATCCTAATCTGGATGCTCTACCTAAACAAACCTACAGAGGAAGAACTTCAAGCAGAACAAGCTAAAATCGAAGCAGCCGCAGAAGAAGCTGCAGCAGCTAAAACCAACCAAGATATTACTTTAGCGCAAGCAACCTCCGATATTATAGACATTGTGAAGCCTGGAGATTCTCTGGCTTTTGAACAGCTTAAAAACAAATTAGGATCTTTCGCATATTCAGGTACACTTCCTTCAGCTACAGATGCTACAACTGTTTTAGAAAATGACGTGCTAAAGCTAACTATAAGCAACAGAGGTGGTTACATTGCTGAAGCACTTTTAAAAGATTTTCATAAATACGATTCCGTTCCTATTTACTTGATAAAAGATGGAAATGCATCTTTAGATCTTCAGTTTTCTGCTGAAAATAGAAGTCTTAATTCTAAAGATCTATACTTTGAACCTACTTTAAGCAAAAATGGCAACGATAACGTATTGTCTATGAAGCTTAAAACTTCAGAAAATGGGTTTATTGAATACAGATACACCTTACATCCAGGCGAGTATATGTTAGATTTTAACATTAATAGTCAAGGATTAGATGGTATAATAAATACTTCACAACCTATGTATTTAGATTGGAAGTTGAAAGGATATCGCCACGCAAAAAGTATTTCGTATGAAAATCGTTATTCCCGTTTGACTTATGAATATGATGACGAAAAACACTCAAAACTCTCTCCAACTGGCGAAGATGACGAACTTGAAAAAGATGTTACTTGGATGAACTTCCGCCAGCATTTCTTCAGCTCAATGTTGCTTACCGATACTCCGTTTAAAGAAGTAAAACTTACCTCTGTAGACTTGGTAAAAGATGAAGAAGTAGATACCACTTTCACAAAGCAGTATGGTGCAAAAATGCTTTTAGAACCTAAAGGAGGGGCATTAACCTATAATATGAATATGTATTATGGACCATCAGACTATCAAATCTTCAAAAAATACGGACGTAATTTAGATGAAGCAATGCCATTAGGTTGGGGTATTTTTGGTATCATAAACAAATATGTAATCATACCTCTTTTCGGTTTTTTAATGAACTTTTTACCTGCCGGAATTGCTATAATTGTACTAACCATTTTAATAAAACTTTTGCTTTCACCTGTACAATACAAACAGTATTTAGCTCAAGCGAAAATGAAGGTTTTAAAACCTGAAATGGACGAATTAAAAGAGAAGTATAAAGACAACAAGCTTAAAATACAACAGGAAACGATGAAGTTGCAAAACTCCGCAGGCGCAAGTCCGCTGAAGGGATGTTTGCCAGCCATATTACAAATCCCTGTATTTTATGCGCTCTTTACCTTTTTCCCTTCTGCTTTCGATTTACGCCAGAAAAGTTTCCTTTGGGCGGACGATCTTTCTAGTTACGATACCATAGCAGAGTTACCATTTACCATTCCTTTTTATGGAGACCACGTTAGTTTGTTCCCAATTTTGGCTTCTATCGCCATCTTTATTTATATGATGATGACAACTGGACAAACCATGCAGCAGACCCAGCAACCAGGAATGCCAAACATGAAGTTTATAATGTACCTATCGCCACTATTTATGTTGATATTCTTCAACAATTACGCGAGTGGACTTTCGTTGTATTATTTCGTTTCAAACTTAATTACCATTGGTATTATGTTAGTAATCAAAAACTTCATTATAGATGAAGATAAGATTCACGCTAAAATTCAGGTGAAAAAGGCAAAGCCAAAGAAACAAAATAAGTTTCAGCGTAAAATGGCTGAGATGATGGAACAGGCTGAAGAGCAGAAAAAGAAAAAATAAAAGCCCCATAGCCCCCGAAGGGGGAACTCATATATTAAAATAAAAACGCTACAGTTCCTCCCCTTTTTTCAAGGGGAGCTGCCGAAGGAGGAGGGGTTAACCCTTCCAAAGTTCAAAATAGATTCAAAATTTCTTCGTTATCTGTAATAACAAACAATAATTTCCATGAAAAAATTAGCCCTTATACTTTTCTTCGGAATAATCCTTACACCCATTGCCGCTTTTTCGCAAAGTGAAATTAATCAGATGGACACACAAGGCAAGCGTCATGGTGTTTGGAAAAAGATGTATGAAGGCACAAAACAACTTCATTACAAAGGTGCTTTTGAGCATGGAAAAGAAATAGGTGAATTCAAATTTTATTGCGAAGATTGCAAAGACAAACCAATAGTAACAAAAACCTTCAACAAAAAAGATGAAATTGCAGATGTAAAATATTTCACCATAAAAGGAAAGTTAGTAAGCGAAGGGAAAATGAAGAAAAAAGACCGTATTGGCGAATGGGTTTACTATCAAGAAAAATCTGAAAATGTAATGACTCGTGAAAATTATGTAAATGGGGAGCTTAATGGAAAAGTAACAACATACTACCCCAACGGAAAAATTACAGAAGAAATCAATTACAAAAGCGGTAAAAAAGAAGGCGAAGATAATTACTACTCGCTAGAAGGTGTGCTTCTAAAAAAATTGCCTTATATAGATGATAAAATCCACGGACAAGTATTCTACTATGATGCTTACGGTAATGTAGTAATTGAAGGCAACTACAAAAACGATAAAAAGCATGGGCTTTGGAAATACTACAAAAATGGAAAGGTAACTTTGGAGGAAATATTTCCGAAGAAAAATAGAGAGTAAAAATTTTGGGTAAGTTTGTCACAAATTTCGCGACAGTTATATTTTAAAAATATTTTTATCCATACTTACACTTAATTTATAATGAAAAAACGAGTAGTCATCGGACTTAGCGGAGGAGTAGATTCCAGCGTCGCAGCCCATCTTTTAAAAGAACAAGGTTACGAGGTTATTGGTCTCTTTATGAAAAATTGGCACGATGATTCGGTAACAATTTCTGACGAATGTCCTTGGCTAGAAGACAGTAATGACGCTATGTTAGTAGCTGAAAAGCTTGGAATTCCTTTCCAAACTGTAGATTTAAGTGAAGCATACAAAGAGCGAATTGTAGATTATATGTTTCGGGAATATAAAATGGGACGTACACCAAACCCAGATGTAGTCTGCAACCGTGAAATAAAGTTTGACGTTTTTATGAAAATCGCTCTCAGTTTGGGCGCTGATTTTGTGGCAACGGGGCATTATTGTAGAAAAGGCACTTCGGCTCCGCTCAGTAACCAGAATGGGACTTCAAAAACTATTTATCATTTATTAGCTGGTAAGGATCCAAACAAAGATCAATCCTATTTTTTGTGTCAACTTTCGCAAGAGCAGCTTTCAAAAACACTTTTCCCTATTGGTGAATTATTGAAACCAGAAGTTCGGAAAATTGCTGCTGAGCAAAACCTGATTACTGCTGAAAAGCGCGATTCACAAGGACTATGTTTCATTGGTAAAGTGAGGCTTCCCGAATTTCTTCAACAAAAATTGGCGCCAAAAGAAGGAGCTATAGTTGAAGTACCTGCAAGTTTTTCAGGATACAAAACCAAACTGCCAACTTTTGCTTCAGAAGAAGAAAAACTGAAATATATTTCAGCGAAACGTAAGTATTCTCAAACCGATGGTAAGCAAGTAGGCACCCATAACGGCGCACATTATTTTACAAAAGGACAGCGAAAAGGATTGGCCGTTGGCGGAACCATAGAACCACTTTTTGTAATTGATACAGATGTGGAAGAAAACGTAATATATACAGGGCAAGGAAAAGACCACCCTGGTCTATACAGACGTGGACTTTTTGTTAAAAACGAAGAAATTCATTGGGTTCGCAAAGACCTAAAACTTGCCGAAGACGAAAAAATTGAGGTCCTAGCTCGTATTAGGTATAGACAACCTTTAGAAAAAGCAATTTTACATCGCACAGTTTCGAAACTTTATGTTATATTTGAAAACCCACAATTTGCCATTACCGAGGGTCAATTCGTTGTTTGGTACGACGATACTGAATTATTAGGAAGTGGCGTAATCTCTTAAAAAAAAATGATGAAAAAATTATCCCTTTTATTTATTGTTTTTGTTTCAACCTTTAGTTTTGCTCAGACCGAGGATGCACTTGTGTATTTGGAAGCTAAAGATGCTACGGTGGTTTCCGCAGCTTTGGCAAATCCATTAACTATTATTACCCAAGCCGCAATTGATAGGAAAAATATTCATGGCACTATAATAGATGCCCGCGATGTACCTTTGAATGAAATCCAAAAAGCCACTATTGATGCTGCAACAGGAATTACTGTTCTTGCAAAATCAAAATGGCTTAATACCGTTTATGTACGTGGAACAGAAAATAATATTAACGCTCTATTGAATCTTTCTTTTGTGGTAGATATAGAGTTTGCCGATAAAAGTTTGAACCGTCCAACAGGTGGAAAACAAACTTCTCAAGACAAGTTTGCAATTGAAAATCAATCTCAATCTAAAATAGTATATAACTACGGAAGCGCAGCCAATCAAACCGAAATGATTGGTGTAGATTTCCTTCACGAAAATGATTACACTGGTCAAAACATACTCGTTGCTTTTATGGATAACGGTTACCCTGGCGTTTTAACTAATCCAGCATACGCAACACTTAGAAATGAAGGTAGGTTGAAAGGCTATTACGATTTTGTAGACCGCTTAGAAGATCCAAATGGAACTGGAAGTCACGGCGCTAGTACTTTCAGTGATGCAGCAGCATTTTTAGAAAACACAAATCCAAACCGTGCTTTTGTTGGTACAGCTCCCAATGCATCTTATCATTTGTTTATTACAGAAGATGATAATGAGGAATCTCCAGTAGAAGAAGCCTATTGGGTTGAAGCTTTAGAGCGCGCTGATAGTTTGGGCGTTTATGTAACCAATACTTCATTGGGTTACCAAGATTTTGACAATCCTAGCTATGATTATGATTACTCAGACTTAAACGGGCAGACGACCATTGCTGCTAGAGGCTCAAACATTGGTTTTGATAAAGGACTGATAAATGTAACATCTGCTGGGAATTCTGGGAATGGTTTTGGATATATTTCTACACCGGCCGATGCACCTGGCTCATTCACAATCGGTGCTGTTGATGTAAATGAGAACTATGTGTCATTTAGCTCACGTGGACCTAATTCTGCAGGTGTAATAAAGCCGGATGTAATGGCTAAAGGACTTGACGCTGCAATAGTTAGCCAGTTTGGAGATATTTCCTCAGCTAGCGGAACTTCTTTTAGTGCACCAATAACCGCAGGAGCAGTAGCTTCTTTATGGAGCGCGGTTCCTAATCTTAAAAATGATGTGGTAATGCAAGCCATACGCGAATCTGCAGATAGATTTAATAATCCAACTAACGAATATGGTTACGGAATTCCAAATTTTGGTGAAGCATTAAATGCCCTTTTAACTATTGGTATTGAAGAGCAAATGCTTGAAGACAATTTCGCTCTTTATCCAAACCCAGTGCAAACTCAAATAAATATATCCTTTCCAAAAAACGCAGAAAATGCTGTATTTGCACTTTATAATATTTTGGGTGAAAGAATACTTCAATCCAATATTAACGCACTAAAAAACAGTATTGACGTTTCTGGACTTTCATCTGGAATGTACATTGCTTCTATTACTTCAAATAGTAAAACAACAAGTTATAAAATTATTAAAAAGTAGTGCAAAACCGGATTACCGACCTTTTTAATATTGAATACCCTATAATTCAGGCCGGAATGATTTGGAACAGCGGTTGGCGTCTTGCCTCCGCTGTTTCTAATTCAGGGGGGCTTGGGCTTCTGGGCGCAGGTTCTATGTATCCTGAGATTCTTCATGAACATATTCAGAAATGTAAAAAAGCAACAAACAAACCCTTCGGAGTAAACGTACCAATGCTCTACCCTGATATTGAAAAAATAATTGATATCATTATTGAAGAAGGTATAAAAATTGTTTTCACTTCTGCTGGAAACCCAAAAACATTTACTTCAAAATTAAAAGAGAACGGAATTACAGTTGTTCACGTGGTTAGTAGTGTAAAATTCGCTTTAAAAGCACAAGAAGCCGGAGTAGATGCTATTGTTGCTGAAGGTTTTGAAGCAGGCGGCCATAACGGTCGTGAAGAAACCACAACTTTTACGTTAATACCAATGGTAAAAGAGCATTTGCAAGTGCCATTAATAGCTGCTGGCGGAATTGCCAACGGTCGTGGAATGCTTGCAGCAATGGTTCTTGGCGCAGATGGTGTGCAAGTAGGTAGCCGTTTTGTAGCTTCTGTAGAGGCTTCATCACACAAAGCATTCAAGCAAATGATTATTGAGGCAAAAGAAGGCGACACACAACTCACTTTAAAGGAGTTGGCTCCTGTAAGAATGCTGAAAAATAAATTCTTTGATAGTGTAATAAAGCTTTATTCTACCAATCCTACAAAAGAAGATTTAATAAATCATTTAGGTCGTGCCCGCGCCAAGCGTGGAATGTTTGAAGGCGATTTAGAAGAAGGTGAATTAGAAATTGGGCAAATAGCAGGATTAATTCATAATATTAAACCCGTATCTCAAATTCTGAAAGATATGGTTGCTGAATTTGAAACAGTAAAAAGAGAAGTTTTTAATTTATAAGATTTTTTTATTAAAATATTTTCAAAAAAGAAAACCCTTCCGAAATTAATCAGAAGGGTTTTTTACTATTAAAAACTATTCCTTCAACAAACGTCTAGACAGCTAGCCATCTTTACCTATTATCTTAATATAATAAGGTGCAGCGGCAAGAAGATGTACATTTATCGGCTTCAAACTTCCCATACCGCGAAGGTCTTCAGTTTGAACCAATCTACCTCTAATATCATATATTTCTAAGCTTTCCAGCTCGATATTTTGAGGGTTGCTAATGTTCAGCACATCCTTAGCAGGGTTTGGAATCAACGCAATGGTAGAAAATTCTCCTTCTGAGTTGCCCAATGTACCCTCCATTTTAAACTGAATTGTAAAGCGTTGGTTGTACGTTTCCTTACTTGCCATGAAAGTGTAGTTGTTTTCATTAAGGTTTGTAACAATATCGAGTTCATTGTCTATCAGATAGACCGTGGCATTTGGAAGGTTGACACCTTCAATATTCCCCACGGAAATAGTATATTCCAAATTAGTATCCAATAATGTTGAAAAGCCCATAAGCACCTGCGCCCCGTCCGTAAAGGCCTCTCTAGACTGAATGCTCAGTTCATTGCTACCGTCTTCTAAATGAGTGTAAAGCGAAACTATCGTTGCCAGTCTTCTACTGTCATAGCCTTTGTCTAGCCCTGCGGTAGCAAGGTCGGTAAAGCCTAGAAGGGTGGCATACTCCATCTGGTATTGGGTGTTTTCTACATTAATCCAAATACGGTCGGCACTGGCTGCAGGGCGTGGAGCTGTATTATTATTGTCCGGTACTCGCATAGCATTTGTAAAATGTGCCGTTCCGCCCGAAGTGGCCTTTATACCAAAACCTTCGGCAGTGGAAATAAAACCGCTCGGTATGGTCTCCGTGCCCGTTGGATCCGAGGCCGCTGCAGTACCACCCATAAGGTTGTACACACCAATGTCCTCCATGCTAAAATTCATAGCGTATGCACCTGGTAAGTTTGGACTTGTAGGAGTCAGTGGATTCCAAAAATAAACCTCATCAACCATAGGGTTGGCGTTTATAAAATCATCCGCCCTGATGGTCGAAGGATATGGGTTACCCAATACGTTCGGGCTACTGTTCTTGTCTGTATTGTAGGTTACCGCAAAGTCTATGTTACCCGTATTCAAGGTTCCTTGTTCAAAGGTAAGATCATAGGTTTTGTTACCATCCATAATACTAAGTTGTGGGAAATTTATATAGCCTTTCCCAGGAGCTATCGCCCCATTGTAAAACTGCCAGTTGTCCCCGTTATCGTCGGCAAAGTTCTCAGCATTCGGAAACTGTGCCGCTACCTGTGGGTTAGGCACGAAGTTCTGGGTAAGGTGGTTCACAAAGATATAGGAGCTACCAAAGACACCATTTCGTGTTTCTACAGTCATCGGGCTACCCATTACAACAAAGGTCTTGGGAGCCATATAGGGCGTGGTGTATTCTATTTTGATGGTGCTGTTGTTGATAGCCACTCCGTCATCTGCCACCTGCACGATGCTTCCCATATAGGTATTGTAAGATGGAGTGTCGTAGGTGCTCTGCACAATGATGGCTCCGTCGTTGGTGATGTCCTTCTGAACTTCTACAAACTGGCTGGAGCCCACGGTAAGGGTCGCGCCACTTTCAACGGTGAGCGAACAGGCGGAAATATCGCCCATTGCCGTATTGTAGTCTTCTGCTATGATTGCTCCCTTAGTGCTATCTGGCACACCATTGTCCCAACCGCCAGCTATGGTGTAGGTGGTGGTTGAAGCACATCCGCAACCTTGACCTACTATAGTAACTGTTTGGGTTTGTGTACTTGTATTAGCTCCATCAGTATACGACCAAACCACAGTAGTTGAAGCAGTAATAGGGAATACAGTTGTAGTAGTTCCTGTTACATTTCCAGCACAAGCATCTGTTGCTGTTGGTACAGGTAAACTTGCTACGCTACATTGTTCAGTAACAGTTGGTAGCGTTGCCACATCTGGTACTGGCGCAGTGGTGTCATTAATAGTAACCGTTTGGTTTTGCGTACTTGTATTTGTACCATCAGTATACGTCCAAACTACAGTAGTTGAAGCAGTAATAGGGAACGTAGTTGTTGTAGTTCCAGTAACAGCTCCCGTACAAGCATCCGTTGCTATTGGTGCAGGCAAACTTGCTACGCTACATTGTTCAGTAACAGTTGGCAACGTTGCCACATCTGGCACTGGCGCAGTTGTATCATTAATAGTAACCGTTTGGTTTTGCGTACTTGTTCGTTAAGATACATGGTTTACATAAGTTAAAGATTGTTGTTTACACTAAAT
>CAZFUX010000004.1:0-25480 GCA_964522085.1 uncultured Aequorivita sp. | reverse complement strand
TTAGGTAGTGAAATCTTGGATTCCCGAAAACCTAAATGGAGTGAGTATATTAATCGAATTTGAAAGCCAAAAAAAGCGGGAAGAATGGAAACCTCATCCTGGCTTTGGGTATTTTACAAAACAACAATGGGGGCAAATGCAATACAAACATTTGGGCCATCATTTTAGGCCGTTTGGAGTATAAAAAAAGCCTCGAAAATCGAGACTTTTTTTTGTGACCGCGAAGGGATTCAAACCCCCAACCCTCAGAGCCGAAATCTGATGCGCTATTCAGTTGCGCCACGCGGCCTTTTCAATGTTCAAAATAAAATATAGAAATAATTCAACTCATTGACCAATTAACTATTAACCAATAACTTTTAACTTTTAACTTAACCTCGTTTTTACTGCTGTTGAAATGGTTTTACCATCGGCCTTTCCAGCTAATTTTGCGCTTACTACGCCCATTACTTTACCCATATCTGCCATAGATGACGCACCTGTTTGCGCAATTACTTCATCTACAATTTTGATTACTTCTTCTTCGCTTAACTGTTTTGGCAAAAACTGTTCTATCACAGCTGCTTGCGCTAGTTCTGGCTCGGCAAGATCCGAACGGTTTTGTTCTATATAAATTGCCGCACTATCCTTGCGTTGCTTTACCTGTTTTTGAAGTATTCTTAGTTCTTCTTCTTCACTTATTTCTGCTTTTGAACCTGATTCGGTTTGTGCCAAAAGCAGCGCAGATTTTACAGCACGCAAAGCTTCTAAAGACTGCGCGTCTTTCGCTTTCATTGCCGTTTTCATTGCGTCCATTACTTTATCTTGTAAGCTCATTTTGTTGTTTTTAATAGCGTACGAAGATACTTAATTACCCCGAAACGCAAAACCCTAAGAATTAGATTTCTGCCAAAAATAAATTGCAAAGAAAAAGGCCCGAACTCAATTAAGAATTTCGGGACCCTGCTTTAAGTGATTAGATCACTTAGTCTACATTATCGTGTAAAAATGAATTGTTTTTTTGCAATTTTATTTCGTCATCATCAGTATTTACTGAGGTTCTCGACATGTTTGGTTCATTTTTGGTTTCGTTAAGATCTATTCCCATTCGCCTGTAAGCGGGTTGTTTTTCAATCTCATCTACACGCGAAGGGCTATTTTTGAACTTATAATTAAACTCTTTCATGATACGTTTGCGCTCCTCGGTGCGGTCGCTCAAGATTTTTAAAATTGGTGAATTCAGCGGGTCTTCATCAGTTTTAATGACTGTTTCATCTATTTCTGATTTTGAAATGGTTCTTTTTTCAAAAACAATTTCTTCATCTTCATCTATCTCTTCAAGAGCAGCTTTTGATGGCTTAGCTCTGGTTAATCTATTTTCAATTTCTTGGTAATCGTCTAAACTGTATCGTTTCACGCCATCGTTTGAAACTTCAATTACGGGTATAACTTCAATGTGATCCTTAACTTCTATTTTGCCTATATCGAAGAAATCCGTATCTTCCTTTTTCTCTTTTTTATCATTCTCAGCAGCTTTTTTAGGTTCAGCATTTATCGGCAAGTCAAACATCAACATTTGATCGTCTTCTTCTTCGGAATCAATTTCAGAAGCAATTTCTTCAACGACTACTTTTTTAGGAGCTTCAAGAATTACAAATTCATTTACATTTATCTTGTTAACAGCTACTTGATTAAATTCTTCAATATCCTCAGCTTCAACTTCTTCATATGAAACATTAAGATTTTTTAGTAATTCTGAAGTTTTAATATAGCCTTTAAAAGGTAGCTTTTCTTCTAATTCATCATTGTCAAAAAGTGTATGTTTTACCACAGGGGCTTCCGCAACCGGCTTTTTAGGCAATGGATTTTCTGGCAAACTTAACGACGTTGCCGTTGCATTTGGCATAAGATCGTGCTCAGCCTTTTGCTCATCTTCTAGCGTGTGGATTATCTTTTTTGTTTCGGTATTTACTATTTCGTTTTGTTGCTCCACGTTAAAACCCGTTGCAATTACGGTTATAGATATTGAACCCTCAAGGCTTTCTTCTTCACCTACACCCATAATAATGTTTGCGCTATGGCCAGCTTCGGTTTGTATGTGGTCGCTTATTTCGCCTATTTCATCAATAGTAATTTCATCAGAACCAGAAACAATTAACAACAATACATTTTTGGCTCCTTTTATTTTATTGTCGTTAAGCAATGGGGAGTCCAACGCTCTGCCGATGGCTTCCTTAGCCCTATTTGCGCCAGAAGCTGTTGCGCTTCCCATAATTGCCGTCCCGCTATTTGCAAGTACCGTCTTAGCATCACGAAGGTCAATGTTTTGGGTGTAGTGGTGTGTAATAACTTCGGCAATACCACGAGCAGCTGTGGCCAAAACTTCATCTGCCTTTGAAAAACCTGCTTTAAAACCAAGATTTCCGTAAACTTCACGCAATTTATTATTGTTGATAACCACCAATGAATCTACACTTTGACGTAGCTTTTCAACCCCAATATGTGCTTGTTCGTTTCTGGTTTTACCTTCAAACTGGAAAGGGATGGTAACAATACCTACAGTAAGAATATCCATATCCTTCGCCATTTGTGCTATGACAGGAGCTGCTCCCGTACCAGTACCACCGCCCATTCCAGCAGTGATAAAAATCATTTTGGTATTGGTGGTAAGCATACTGCGAATTTCCTCCATACTTTCCACAGCAGATTGCTCCCCAACTTTAGGGTTTGCACCTGCGCCCAATCCTTCGGTGAGTGATACGCCCAATTGAATTTTATTTGGCACTGGGCTATTTTCCAAAGCCTGAGAATCTGTGTTGCATATTACAAAATCTACTCCCTTTATGCCCTGACTGAACATATGGTTAATGGCATTACTACCTCCACCGCCTACTCCAATTACCTTTATCACATTGGATTGGTTCTTGGGCAGATCGAATGAAATGTTTTCAAATTCTTGTTTGCTGCTCATACTTTTATTTTTTATTGCAATTTTTTTATTTTTTTCTAAATACCTTTTACTCGGCGTTATCTAAGAATTCTTTGAATTTTTCCGCCCATCTGTCAAATATTCTTACTTTGCTTTTTGGTTCTTTTTCTTTACCATCATCCTTTGTCTTTTCTTTCCCATTTTTCGTTTCAACTTGCTCAGAAGTTAATTTTGCTTCAACCTCTTCGGTTTGTTCTTCGTGTGAAAAACGTTTCATTAACGAAGATTTTTCTTTGGTTTCTAAACTATCTAACACTAAACCTACTGCGGTTGCGTACATTGGGCTAGTGGTTTCGGCATCGCTATCGCCTGCCAAATGCTCGTTAGGATACCCAATTCTGGTATCCATACCTGTAATATATTCTACCAACTGCTTTATATGTTGAAGTTGTGCGCCACCACCTGTAAGTACAATTCCTGCAATCAATTTCTTCTTTTGCTCTTCGTGACCGTAGTTTTTAATTTCCATATACGCTTGCTCGATGATTTCGATAACGCGTGCATGGATTATTTTTGAAAGATTTTTTAAACTGATTTCCTTTGGTTCTCTTCCTCTTAATCCAGGAATTGAAACAATTTCATTGTCTTTATTTTCGCCAGGCCAAGCGGAGCCGAATTTTATTTTCAGTAATTCTGCTTGCTTTTCAATGATGGAGCAACCTTCTTTTATGTCTTCCGTAATTACATTTCCACCGAAAGGAATTACTGCTGTATGACGAATGATACCGTCTTTGAAAATTGCTAAATCGGTTGTTCCACCTCCTATATCAATCAAGGCAACGCCTGCTTCTTTTTCTTCTTGGCTTAAAACAGCTTTTGCTGAAGCCAAAGGCTCTAAAGTGATTGCAGAAAGCTCCAAACCTGCACTTTTAATACATCTCCCCACATTTCTGATAGAGGAAACCTGACCAACAACTACGTGGAAATTTGCTTCCAAACGTGCGCCATACATTCCAATAGGTTCCTTTACTTCTGCTTGCCCATCAACTTTAAAATCTTGTGGTAAAACGTGTAAAATTTCTTCACCAGGAAGCATTACCAATTTATGAACTTGGTTGCAAAGACGGTCTATATCTTCTTCTTGTATAACATCTTCCCCATTAGCGCGGGTAATGTAATCGCTGTGCTGAAGACTTCGAATATGCTGGCCAGCAATGCCCACCACAACATCTTTAATCTTCATTCCAGAAGAAGTTTCAGCATTTTGAACCGCTTGCTGAATGGATTGTATGGTTTGAGTAATATTATTAACCACACCACGGTGTACGCCAAGGCTTTTCGCCTTGCCGATTCCCAAAATTTCCATTTTACCATAATCGTTTTTTCGTCCGATCATGGCAACAATTTTTGTTGTTCCTATATCCAGTCCTACAGCAATATTATCGTTTTCCATAGCCTTACTTTTTTGTGGCAATTACCTGATTTTCAAATTTCAGGTTAATTTTATTGTACCCATATAGCGTACTGTCTTGCTTTGTTTTTTTATAAAATGCTTTAAATTTTTGAAACTTTTTTTTAATATTTTCGGGTTTTCCAAAAAGCACTTTAAGATTCGTTTTTCGAAGTTCTAACTCTATGTCACCGTTTGCTATTCTATTTAAGCCTACAATGCTCTTTTTCATAAATTCATCTTCATTCACTTTTAGCAAAAGTGACGTAACTTCATTAAAATAATTTTTTGAAGTTCCTGTAATTATAGGCACTCTTGCGGAGTACACAATAGACAGCGGCATCTTTTTTCCGTCTTCATCCAGATAATAATCTGGCGTTGCGGATACTCTTCCTATTGGTTTGCGTTGTTCAATTTTTGCCGTTAATGCGCCATCTACCGACACATACACCTGAGCATCACGAACCATAGGGTTTTCAAGCAGTCGCTGCTCCATCTCCTTCAAAACTAAAGTTTCTTTGCCTATGCTCGTAACCTTATCATGATTTTGTATCAACAATTTATTAACTGTATTGTGAGTGATAAAAGGACTGTTTTCATCAACAAAAACTACGTCTAGTTTTGTGATTTTTCTAGCATCATTTCGCTTTTTTGTAAAGCTGAAAAGGAAGGCGATTAAACCCAGCAGCACTATAAATTTTATGACTACAAGACTACGCTTCATCTTTCAACTTTTTAGTTAGTCCATTTACCTCCGCACCTATGTCTCCAGCGCCTACGAGTAATTTTATCCTGCATTTCGACTTCACCATAACTTCGGGTAATGCCGATTTAAACACCAATCTTTTTTGTTTAGCATCTACTTGATTTAAAAGCCATTGGGAAGTAATTCCTTCAATAACTTCTTCTCTTGCCGGATAAATATCTAGCAGCACTACTTCATCAAACTGTGATAAACTTTTTGCAAAACCTTCGGCAAAATCGCGTGTTCTGCTGAAAAGATGAGGCTGAAAGACGATCTGTTTGTGATCATTTGGATACATTTCTTCAACTGCTTGATATAATGCATCAATTTCTGTGGGGTGATGTGCGTAATCGTCTATTAAAACCAGATTCTCGGTTTTTATTTTATATGAAAAACGACGTTTTACACCTTTAAAACTCGCCAAAGCTTTTGGTAAATTCTCTTTTGAAGCGCCAGCCAAAATTGCCATTCCCAAAGCCATAATTGCATTCGTTAGATTGTGATGCCCAGGAAGATTGAAGATTAAATTTTCAATAGTTCCACTTGGTGTTTTTAAGTTGAAAAGATATGCGCCGTCTTTAATTTTTACGTTTTGTGCTTCATAATCTGCAGCTTCTTCAACTGCTACGGTCATTCCATCTAATGGAAGATTCTTTTTTATGAAAACGTTTTCTTCTTTTTCAACCAAGTGTGAAAAACTTCTAAAGGCATTTTCAATTTCGGTTACATCGCCGTAAATATCTAAATGATCTGCATCCATTGAGGTTATGCAAGCAATATCTGGACGCAGTTGAAGAAAGGAACGGTCAAATTCATCTGCTTCAACAACTGTAATTTCACTCCCTTTATAGATGAAATTTGAATTGTAATTCTCTGCAATTCCGCCTAAAAATGCTGTTACAGGCATATTGCATTCAGCCAATAAATGTCCTAAAATCGCGGAAGTTGTTGTTTTACCATGTGTTCCTGCAACGGCTAAACATAATGTGTTTTTGGAAACTTCGCCCAAAAGTTCGGCGCGTTTAACATATTGAAATTCTTCGAAAAAAAAATAATTTAAAATCTTGTTACTCTTCGGAACTGCAGACGTATAGACCACTAAAACGTTTTCCTTTGAAATAACTTCTTTTTGAATTTCAGAAATTTCATCAATAAAAGAAACTGGAATTCCTTCAGCAACTAATTCGTCAGTTAATTCGGTTGAAGTTTTATCATACCCAAAAACAGCTTTCCCTTGCATTTTAAAATAACGTGCAAGCGCACTCATTCCAATACCGCCGATGCCGACAAAATAGTAAGTTTGTATTTGGTTTATATTCTTCAATTTTTAATTTTTAACAATTTCTCAATCTCTTCAACGATATCTTTTGTTGCGTTTGGTTTTGCTAGTTTTTTTATATTTTCTGAAAGTGTTTTTTGTCTTTCTTCAGAAGTAATTAATTCTGAAAATTGCTTTTCAAAATTTGAATCCAATTCACTTTCCTTAATCAATAACGCTGCTTTTTTTTCTGAAATTGCGATCGCATTTTTAGTTTGATGATCTTCAGAAACATTTGGTGATGGTATAAAAACTACTGGTTTTCCAACCAAACACAATTCTGAAACAGAAAGTGCTCCTGCTCTTGAGATTATAAAATCTGCCGCTGCATAAGCCAAATCCATTCTATTTAAAAATGTATGCACTTGTACTGTTCCGGTTCCTTTGTTTTTATAGTTTTCTTCGTAATACTTACCGCATTGCCATATTACTTGCAGATTGCTCTTTTCAAATAATAGCAATGATTTTTCAATCAATTGATTTATTGTTCGCGCTCCTAAGCTTCCTCCTAAAACCAATAAAGTTTGCTTATCCTTTTTCAAATTGAAAAAAGAAATTGCCTCTTCTCTTTTTGATGAAATATCCAGCAAATCTTGTCGTACTGGATTTCCTGTAAGTCTAATTTTTGCTGACGGGAAAAATTTCTCCATTCCTTCATAAGCAACACATACTTTTTGAACTTTACTACTTAACCATTTGTTTGTTATACCCGCATGACTGTTCTGTTCTTGAATTAAACTTGGAATGCTTCGCAATGCCGCCATTCTTAATAAAGGTGCACTTGCGTAACCCCCTGTTCCTATTGCAACATCTGGTTTAAAATCTTTCAATATTTTTTGAGATTTCCGTAAACTGGAAACCAATTTTAACGGAAATGCTAAATTCTGAAGCGATAAACTTCGCTGCAATCCTGAAATCCAAAGTCCTTCAATTTTATATCCTGCTTGAGGGACTTTGTCCATCTCCATTCTGTCTTGTGCGCCCACAAATAAAAATTCAGCATCTGGGAAACGTACTTTTAACTCGTTCGCAATAGCAACTGCTGGGTAAATATGACCTCCGGTTCCGCCGCCTGATATGATGAATTTATATTTCAATTTTGTTTTTCGTATTTCTAAATTGTTTGGCTTAATATATCTAATGGGTTTTCTTCTGTTTCTTCTTTGGCCGCTACTTCGCATTTTGCACTTACGCTTAAAACCATTCCCAATGCCAAACAGGTCATCCAAATTGAGGTTCCCCCACTGCTTATTAATGGTAAATTTTGCCCTGTTACTGGAAACAATTCCACGGCAACTGCCATATTTATCATCGCTCTAAAAATAATTGGAAGACCTACTCCAATAACTAATAATTTTCCGAAAACGGATGTTGATTTATGCGCCACAACCACAATTCTGAAAAGTAAAAACAGATATAAAACCATTAAAAAAAGTCCGCCGATAATGCCAAATTCTTCAACAATAATTGCATAAATAAAATCTGAAGATGACTGCGGTAAAAAGTTTTTCTGTACGCTTTTACCAGGCCCCAATCCTGTTATTCCACCTGATGCTATTGCAATTTTGGCTTTCTCAATTTGATAATCGGCTTCAGTATCTTTATTATCACTAAAATTTTCTATTCTATTTATCCAAGTATCTACACGATTTGGGAAAACTCCTGGGAATGCTTTAGCGGAAACTACAAAAAGTGTAAGAAAAAGCAATCCTGCACCAAGGATAATTCCTAAATATTTTAACGGATAACCTCCTATAAACACAAGCATTACAACCATTACAAAAAAGATTGCTGTTGTAGAAAAGTTGGCTGGTAGAATTAATGCCAAAACAACAAAAACAGGAATCCAAAGAGGTAAAATTGTTTCTTTGAAGGTTACGGTTTTATCTTTTATTCGCGATAAATAACGCGCTACATAAGTCATTAAAACCACACCTGCCAATGTTGAAGTTTGAAAAGTAACCCCAACAAACGGCACACGAATCCAACGGCTGGCATTCGCCCCTTTAATGGTGGTACCTTCTGCCATTGTTATAATTAAAAGCAGAATAATGATAGGAACCGCTATGATAGACAAACCCCTAAAATAATTATACGGAATTTTATGAATGCCATATAAAATACCAAAACCTAAAACTAAATGAGCGAAATGTTTAAACAAATAGGGTAATGTACTGCCATCTCCGTATAAGTATGCGAGATTACTACTAGCACTATATACGGGCAAAAAAGAAAACAACGCCAAAAGACCTATTACTCCCCAAATTGCTCTATCGCCTTGTATGTAGCTGAAAATGTTTTTCAAGGTTAATTTTATTGTTATTATTTATTATTTCATTTTCCGATCTACAGATTTCTCACGGCATCCTTAAACTGTCTTCCGCGGTCTTCGTAGTTTTCAAATAAATCGAAACTTGCACAGGCTGGTGATAGTAATACTGTGTTGTTTCTTTCGGCCAATTTGTATGCAACCTCAACCGCCATTGTCATGCTATCTATTTCAATGATGGTATCTACAATATTTCCGAAAGCATTTATTAATTTTTCATTGTCCACGCCCAAGCAGATTATTGCTTTTACTTTTTCGTTTACCAATGGCAGTAATTCTTCGTAATCATTGCCTTTATCTACGCCACCCACAATCCATACGGTTGGGTTATCCATACTGTCTAGGGCATAAAACGTAGCGTTAACATTTGTGGCTTTGCTATCGTTTATATACATCACATTATTGATTTTCAAAACTTTTTCGAGCCTGTGCTCTACGCCTTGAAAACCCTCCAGACTTTCACGGATTGTTTGTTTTCTAATTCTCAATAATGTGGCAACTGTACTGGCAGCCATTGCATTCTTTACGTTGTGTTCCCCTTGTATTCCTATAGTTGCGATTGGCATATTGAATTCTTTATTATTTATTTTTATTATTAATTGATTGTCTTTTTTATATGATCCCTGATTCAATTCTTTCTTTGTTGAAAAAGGTAGCGGCTGCGATTTGATTGGATTTTGTGAAAGCCATTTAAGTATTTCTACATCATCCGCATCATAAATGAAATAGTCTTGCGACGTCTGATTCATTACTATTCTAAATTTTGAAGCGATATAATTTTCATATCTATAATCATATCTATCCAAATGATCCGGACTCAAGTTCATTAAAACTGCAATATGTGGCGCAAAGGTTTCAATGCCGTCAAGCTGAAAACTACTTAGTTCCAAAACAAAATTTTCATATTTATCTTCTGAAACTTGTTCTGCAAAACTTTTGCCTATGTTTCCACCCAAAGCCACGTTTAATCCTCCATTTTTCAATACTTCACACGTCAAACTTGCAGTTGTTGTTTTTCCGTTGCTTCCGGTTATTCCTACAATTGTTGCATTTGTATATTTTGAAGCAAATTCAATTTCAGAAATTACCTTTACTCCCTTTTCGTGTAATTTTTTAACAATCGGAGCCTTTTCAGGAATTCCTGGGCTCTTCATTACAATATCGGTTGTAAGAATTTTTTCTTCGGAATGACCTCCTTCTTCCCACTCAATTTCATTATTTATAAGAACTTGTTTGTACTTCTCTTTTATTTTTACAAAGTCTGAAACGAATGCCTCAAAACCCTTCTTTTTTGCTAAAATGGCTGTTCCCACTCCACTTTCTCCTCCTCCTAAAATTACCAGCCGTTGTTTCACTTTATCTAATTTTTAGTGTAACAATAGTAATTATTGCTAGAAAAATTCCAACAATCCAAAACCTCGTTACAATTTTACTTTCGTGAAAACCTTTTATTTGATAGTGATGATGCAGAGGTGCCATCCTAAAAATGCGTCTTCCTTCACCAAATTTTTTCTTTGTGTATTTAAACCAGCCTACTTGCAAAATCACAGAAACGTTTTCCACCAGAAATATTCCACAGAGGATTGGTATTAATAATTCCTTCCGAACAGCGATAGCGATTACGGCTATAATTCCACCAATGGTTAAACTACCCGTATCACCCATAAAAACTTGCGCGGGATATGTGTTATACCACAAAAACCCGATGAGCGCACCCACAAATGCGGTTATGAAAATGGTCATCTCGCCTGTGTTTGGGATGTACATTATATTGAGATAATCTGCAAAAATCACGTTACCCGAAACCCACGCAAAGAGCGCTAGCGTAATGCCAATTATGGCAGAAGTTCCAGCTGCCAGCCCATCGATTCCATCAGTGAGATTGGCGCCGTTTGAAACGGCTGTGATGATAATGATTACAATCGGAATGAAAATCAACCAAACGTAGCTCTTATAATTTTCGCCAGCCCAACTGATTAAGGTTGAATAATTGAATTCATTTTCTTTTACAAAAGGAATTGTGGTAAGCATTGCTTTATCCTTTACGTAAAAGGTGTTTGTGGATTCCTTTGTAATTATTTCGGTAATTTCAGTTTCAGCACCAGTATTCTCGACAGTGTGTTGCACTACAATATCTGGATGTAAATACATTACTGCTCCCACGAAAATTCCCAAGCCAACCTGCCCAATTACTTTAAATTTTCCAGGCAAACCCTTTTTATCATTTTTAAACTTTTTAATATAATCGTCAATAAAACCAATGCCTCCCATCCATAATGTGGTAACTATTAAAAGGATTACATAAATATTTTCAAGCTTTGCAAACAGCAAAACGGGAATTAAAGTGGCTAGAATAATGATAATTCCGCCCATTGTTGGAGTTCCTGCTTTTTCATTCTGACCTTCTAAACCAAGATCTCGGATAGACTCCCCAACTTGTTTTTTTCTTAAATAACTGATTATTTTCTTACCGTAAACCGTAGCAATAAATAGCGATAGTATAACTGCCAAAATTGCTCGGAACGTAATAAAATTGAACAGTCCAGCGCCTGGTATATCGTATGTTTTGTCTAAATATTCAAAAAGATAATAGAGCATTGGGCTATTTGTTTAGGAGTGTTAAAAGTTGATTTACTGTTTTAAAATCATCAAAATCGAAACGCTCTCCATTAATTTCTTGATAGGTTTCATGACCTTTGCCAGCAATTAAAATAATGTCGTTTTCGTTTGCCATCTGGCAAGCTGCTTTTATAGCTTCCTTTCTATTTGTTATTGAAATCGTTTTTTTATAATGTTGCGCAGGTACGCCAGCTTCAATTTGCTTAATAATTTTTTCTGGATTTTCTGTACGGGGATTGTCGTTGGTAAAAACTACTTTGGTGCTCAATGAAGCCGCAATATTCCCCATTATAGGACGCTTTTGCGCATCGCGATTACCACCACAGCCTACAACCGTTATTACTTCTTCATTACCTGTGCGAATACTGTTTATGGTCTCTAACACATTTTTTAAAGCATCAGGAGTGTGTGCATAATCTACAATTGCAGTTATTTTTTTTTCTGAAATTAAATATTGAAATCTACCATCCACACTTTCCAGAGTGCTCATTATTTGAAGAACCTCAAGTTCTTCTAACCCTAAAAGCTGCGCTGTTCCGAAGATTGCGAGCAAATTGTAAGCATTGAAACCACCAATTAATCTCACCCACAATTCCTGATTGTTTATTTTAAGAAGTTGCCCCGTAAATTGACTTTCCAAAATCTGCGCTCTGAAATCTGCATAGGTTTTTAGCGCGTAGGTTTGCTTGTTAGCCTTTGTATTTTGAAGCATTACCACACCGTTTTTATCGTCTACATTTACCAATGCGAAGGCGGTTTTTGGTAATTCATCAAAAAATAATTTTTTCACATCACGATATTCTGCAAAGTCTTTGTGATAATCTAAATGATCGTGGGATAAGTTTGTGAAAACTCCACCGCAAAACTTTAAAGCTTCTGTACGTTTTTGATGTATTCCGTGGGAACTTACTTCCATAAAACAGAACTCTACGCCTGAATCAACCATTTCGCGTAAATACTTGTTGATAGTCAATGAATCTGGGGTTGTATGAGTGGCCTTAAATTCAGAATCGCCAATCATTATTTTTACTGTAGAAAGCAAACCAGCCTCCAACCCTACTTTTTTGAAAAGTTGGTATAATAAGGTAGAAACCGTTGTTTTTCCGTTGGTTCCTGTAATTCCGATAAGTTTTAATTCTTCCGAAGGATTTCCGTAGTAATTGGCAGCAATAATTGCCAATGCTCTATGCGAATCTGCTACTTGCACATAGGTGATTCCGTTTACAATATTTTCTGGTAAGGTTTCACATATAATTGCCAAGGCTCCTTGATCTGATGCTTTCTTTATGAATTGATGTCCATCTGAAACAGTTCCTTTTATTGTGATAAAAACATCGTTTAAAGAAACATTTCTTGAATCGAATTCCAGATTGTTTATGGCCACAGAAGTATTGCCAACGACGCTTTCGATGGTTACCTTATACAATATGTCCTTTAAAAGTATCATGATAAATTCAAGGTTATTAATTGTCCTTTTTTAAGCGCTTCGCCAGATTTTAAGGATTGGTCTGAAACCGTTCCGTTACCTACAACTTGTACTCTAAGCCCAAGATTTTCTAATATGGAAACTGCATCCATTCCTGCCATTCCAGTTACATTTGGGATGGTTTTAAAGTGCTGTTGCAATTTTGCATAATATTGCTCAAAATCTCTTTCAACCGTTGGATCCGTTTTTTCAACATCTTTTACAGTCTCAATTTTTCTAGATTCCGTAAATATTTTTTGAGCAACTCTTTTAAAAACAGGACCAGAAACATCAGCGCCGTAAAATCCTTTTTTAGTGCTTGGTTTGTGAATAATCACGATGCAAGAATACTTTGGGTTTTCAGCAGGAAAAAAGCCTGCAAAAGATGAGATGTAGCGGCGATCACTACCCCAATCTGGCATCCAATATTCAGTTCGAGCCGTTCCTGTTTTTCCAGCCATCGAGAAATCTGGAGAATAAAGAGATTTTCCAGTACCACGAATCACAATATTTTTCATGATTTCAGTAATCTTACCCAAAGTTTCGTCTGAACAGATTTTAGGATTTATAATCTTAGTATCGTAGACTTCAACCTTTTCATTCCAAGCTCTTACTTCTTTTATAAAACGCGGTTTTACCATAACCCCTTTATTTGCAATGGCGTTGTAAAAAGTTAGTGTTTGAAGTGGGGTAAGTCTTAAATTGTAACCATACGCAATAGATGGTAGCGCATTTTTACTCCATTTTTTATCCCCAGGTTCTGGAATCATTGGTTCTCCTTCACCTTTAATTGCAACACCTGTCTTTTCAGTAAGATGCCAGCTTTTTAAGCGGTTGATAAATTTTTTAGGGTTTTTCGCATAATTATCGTCAATAATTGTTGCTAAACCAATGTTTGAAGAAACTTCCAAAGCACGCGCTGCGGAAATTTTACCATAACCACCACGACGAGAATCTGATATTGAGCGACCATAAAATCTTTTGGATCCGTTTTGTGTGTCTATCACAGTACTGGTATCGATAACTTTATCTTCCAAAGCAGCCATAAGTGCCATTACCTTAAATGTTGAACCAGGCTCGTGCGATTCGCCAATGGCGTAATTTAGTTTTTCGTAATACGATCCTGAAGAAGTTCGACCTAGGTTTGAAACCGCTTTAATTTCGCCCGTTGCTACTTCCATCACGATCACTGTTCCGTGCTCAGCTTCGTAATATTCCAATTGCTTTAATAATGCGTGATGCGCAATATCTTGAATGTTTACATTTATAGTTGAAACAATATCAAAGCCATCTTGCGGTTCAATTTCATTGTCATCAAAAATTGGTTTCCATTGTCCTTTAGCAATTTTTTGCTTTAGGCGATGCCCTTCTTTTCCCGTCAATAAATCATTAAAAGCACCTTCAAGACCAACAGCATAATATCCTGGTCGATCAAAAGCTTCATCACCCACAGTACGTTGCGCTATCTTGCCAATTGGGTGTTCGCGAACAGTGCGCTGCTCTACAATTACACCTCCCTTGTATGGCCCTTTGCGGAAAAGCGGCATGTTTTTCACTTTAATATAATCTGAATAGCCCAAGTTTTTAACAACAAGCATATACCTGTTTTTATCGGCACGCGCTTTTCTGAACATATTTTGATAATGCGAAACTGGTTTCCCAAACATTTTGCTTAAACCTTCCGAAAGTGGTTTCAGATTTTCTTTAAAATCTTCCGATGAAACCGTTAAAGCATCAAAACGAATATCGTATTTAGGAACTGACGTAGCCAACAAACTTCCATCATCTGCATAAACATTGCCTCTATTTGCAGGAATCACAAAATTTTTGGTAGTGTTTTCTTTTGCAAGCTCACGATATTTTTCACCATCAACAAATTGAATATTCATCAACTTTACAGTTATGGCGAGTGCAAACAGAAACATTATACCTGCAACGAGGTATAAGCGGTTCGATATGTTTTTTTCTTCAATTGCCATTTTTATGCTATCTGTTATCTTTTGAAAAGATTCTTTACCCTTTATTCTTTATTCTTTATCCTCATCACTAATAACCCTTATTCTTCTAGGCGGTGTTGTTGATGGCACTATACCTTTATTAGCCATTGAAGCAATTATTTTACTTTCCATGCTTGCTTGCATTAGTAACATTCGCACATCTATATACTCACTCTTTAACTCTTTTACCTCTGCATTCAATTTTGATATTTTATGCACTTTCTTATCTGCATTGTGAGAACTAGCAATCATCACTAATGCCAAAACAGAAAGAAAAATGATAAAGCGCCAGTTTTTTAGAGCATCATCACTAACCAAAAATTTTCCTTTTATTATGTTGTAAAAGCCTTCTTTCAAAATCTGGGATTCGTTAATTCGAGATTCGGGATTCCTTCAAAAATCATCCCTCATCTTTTTTTATTCTTTTCTCTATCTGCTTTTTTCTGAGAACTATATTTTCTCTGCAATACGAAGCTTTGCACTTCTGGCACGATTGTTCAGTTTTATTTCTTCTTTTGAAGGAATTATAAATTTTCCCACAGCTTTAAATGGAACTTCAAAACGCCCAAAGACATCTTTTTCGGGTTCGCCTTCAAATAATCCGTTTCTTATATATCTTTTCACCAATCTATCTTCCAAAGAATGATAGCTTATCAAGCTTATTCTTCCTTCAGGTTTTAAAACTTCATTTGTTTGAAGTAAAAATTCTTTCAATGCTTCCAATTCTTGGTTTACTTCAATCCTGATGGCTTGATAAATCTGCGCCAATATTTTATTCTCTTTATGTGCCGGTAAAAATCTGCTTAGCACTTTTTTAAGCTGTTCGCTGGTTTTTATTTTTTCTTCTTGTCTTGCTTCAACAATCACTCTTGCCATTGCTGACGCACTTCGCAATTCGCCGTAATTTGACAGAACATCACGTAGTTGATCTTCTTCAAATTTATTGACAACCGTATATGCTGAAAAATTTGTATCACGATTCATTCGCATATCTAAATCGGCTTCAAAACGAGTTGAAAAACCTCTTTCAGCCACATCAAATTGATGTGAAGAAACCCCAAAATCGCCTAAAATTCCATCAATAGTTTTATAACTGTGAAATCGTAGAAATTGTTTCAGAAACCGAAAGTTTTGATTTATTAACAAAAATCGTTCATCATCAATAGCGTTTTCCAAAGCATCTTTATCTTGGTCAAAAGCAATTAGTTTTCCGTTTAGACCCAAACGCTTCAAGATTTCGCGAGAGTGCCCGCCGCCGCCAAAAGTAACGTCCACATAAACGCCGTCTGGCTTAATGTTTAATCCATCGACAGTTTCATGAAGCAAAACAGGATTATGATATTCCATCGTCATCTTTGCTTTTGTTACCCATTACTTCTTCAGCCAAATCTGCAAAATCGCTTGCTGCATCATCAATTGCTTGCTCGTACTTATCTTTATCCCAGATTTCTACAATATTTATTGCCGAAGAAATAACCAATTCTTTATTTATTCCTGCGAAAGAAAGCAAGTCTTTTGGTATCAGCAAACGTCCCGTAGCATCCAGCTCCACAGTTTTTACACCTGCCGTAAATCTTCTAATAAAATCGTTATTTTTTCTATTGAAGCGATTGAGTTCGCCCATTTTCAGCATCAGCGCATCCCACTCTTTCATTGGGTACATTTCCAAACAAGGCTGAAAAACAGCACGTTTTATCACGAAGCCTTCGGGCGTTACCGCCGCCAACTGCTTTTTTAAAGGTGCAGGTACCATGACCCGTCCCTTTACGTCTGCTTTACATTCGTATGTGCCTATTAAATTGAGCATTGTGGAAATTTCCTGTTTGAAAATTATTGAGTCAAATATATGTATATATTACCACTTTTTACCACAATACACCACAATGTTGATAAGTTTTGCTGCTTTTTTGATTATCAATTTTTAAGGATGAAAAACAAAGGCAAGTATTAAATTGATAGCATGAATTATTTTTGCTTACTTTTGTGAATATAAATTGCACCAACAAAATATGTCCGAAAACTTAAAGAAAGAAGGGAAATTTTCATATTTAGAAATAGGCGAAGGCACACCAATCATAATACTTCACGGACTTATGGGTGGGTTGAGCAATTTTGATGGCGTTGCAAATTTCTTTCCACCAAAAGGCTACAAAATTCTTATTCCTGAACTGCCTATTTACAAAATGACTTTATTGCGAACCAATGTGAAGAATTTCGCAAAATATGTGTCGCAGTTTATAGATCATTTGGGTTATGAAGAGGTGATTTTGTTAGGAAACTCACTTGGCGGACACATTGGTTTGCTCTGCACAAAAATGTATCCCGAAAAAGTAAAAGCATTAATAATAACTGGAAGTTCCGGACTTTACGAAAGCGCTATGGGTGAAAGCTACCCAAAACGTGGCGATTACGAATACATAAAACAAAAAGCGGAAAACGTTTTTTACGACCCCGCCGTTGCAACTAAGGAAATCGTGGACGATGTTTACGAAACTGTAAACGACAGAAACAAACTTATACGCACTCTTGCCATTGCCAAAAGTGCAATTAGGCACAATATGGCGAAGGATTTGCCTAAAATGAAAACTCCAACTTGTATTATTTGGGGAAAAAACGATAACGTTACGCCGCCAGAAGTTGCTATAGAATTTGATGAACTTTTACCAGATTCTGAACTTTTTTGGATTGACAAATGTGGTCACGCGGCTATGATGGAGCATCCAGACCAATTTAATGTGCTGCTTAATGTCTGGCTTGAAAAACGTGGATATTAAGAGTACTCGAAGCTACTTTCTTAAAATAAAATATACGGAAATTGTTGCTCTACGGCAGCAATTTTCTTTTTAAGCTTTTCTGAAAATTTGAGATGTTCCTCACTTTGTGGATTGAAAGGTCTGTGGAGTAACCCATTTTGAATGGATGCTATTTCCTTTTGAAGTGGTTCAGTTTCAGAAGAAAGCCACACTTTTGAAAACTTTTGCCAAATAATTTTGATAGCAGTTTTGTTTGGGTGTAGCATATCTTCGGTGTAAAATCTGTAATCGCGAAGTTCGTCCATCATTATTTCGTAAGAAGGAAAATAAAAGCTTCTCGTCCCGATAACTATCGGAAGCGCTCGAAGCGACAAAAACTGGTGGATAGCAGAAATAAGATGCGCTTTACTCAATGAATTTTCTACAAAACCATCTTTTATATGCCGCACAGGGGAAACAGTAGTTATAACTGAAGCTTTCGGGTTTATTTCTGAAATTTTTTCGAATAAATTTTGAATACTTTTTGCAATTTCTTCAACTGAAATAAGTTCTTTTTTGAAGTTTTTCTGAGGAATTTTATGACAATTGGCTACAATTTCATTACTCTCCAAATTTCTATAAACCCAAGCAGTTCCAAAAGTGAAAACGATGTGGGTTGAAGTAAATAAAGCTTTGCGAAGGTTTTGAAGCGCTGAATTTAGATTTTCTAAAAACTCGTCTTTGTTCAAAGAAGAAAGCTCGGAATGTGCTTCAAAACATTTCCAAATTTCATTGTGTTTAAAAATATCTTCTGCGGAAAAAGATTTATTTTCAATTGCTCTGATAACCAATTTTTCAATTGAAACAGGATTAAAAATTACTCCAAACGGATTTTGAAGATTCTGAAACTTAAAAAAATTAAACTTCGCTCCAATATTTTCCGAAAAACAACTTCCTAATAAAAGTATTTTTGAAGCATAATCTATTGGATTTTCTTCTTGGTTGAGTGGTATTTCGGTTTGTAGCTTCATTTTTTAATTTGAGTAATCTCCGCGATCCTCTGTGGTTCTCTACCAAATCTGTGTAAAAGCTATTTCACAGAGTTGCGCAGAGAAAACACGGAGTTACACAAAGGTTTTTGCTTTGTCTAAAGCTTCTTGAATCCCAGCTGGGTTTTTACCTCCTGCAGTTGCAAAAAATGGTTGTCCGCCACCACCGCCTTGGATATGTTTACCTAATTCACGAATTATTTTTCCTGCATCCAGATTGTTTTCAGTAGCCAATTCTTTTGAAATATAACACGCAAGCAACGCTTTTCCATCGTGTTCAGCTCCAAAAACTAAGAATAGATTTTCGGTTTCGCCGCCCATTTCAAAAGCCAGATCTTTCATTCCACCAGCATCCAAATCTATTTTTTTGGCAAGGAAATTTATTCCATTAATTTGTTCAATTTCAGTTTTAAAATCACCTTTTAGATTTTTCGCTTTGTCTTTCAACAACTGCTGAATCTGTTTTTGTAAACTGCTATTTTCCTCCTGCAAATTTTCAACAGCTTTTACAGGGTCTTGCGCATTGTTCAATACTTTTTGAAGGCTTGCAAACGATTCACTTCTATCAATAAAATATTGTTTTGCCGAATCGCCTGTTATTGCTTCAATTCTTCTAATTCCAGAAGCTACAGCACCTTCTGAAGTAATTATAAAGTGCCAAATATCGTTGGTATTAGGTACGTGCATTCCGCCGCAAAGCTCCATGGATTTTCCAAATTTAATGGCACGAACAGCATCGCCATATTTTTCACCAAAAAGTGCAATTGCACCTTCATCTATAGCTTGTTGGTATGGAATATTTCTTCTTTCTTCTAATGCAATTCCCTCACGGATTCTTGCATTTACAAAATTTTCAACTTGTTTCAGCTCTTCGTCAGTAACCTTTGCAAAGTGCGAAAAATCGAAACGTAAATTGCGACTATGAACCATACTTCCTTTTTGGGCAACGTGTTCGCCTAAAATATTTCGCAATCCTTGATGAAGTAAATGCGTTGCTGTGTGGTTTGAAGCAGTTCGGTTACGTTGTTTTTCGTCCACAACAGCCATAAAGGTTTCTTCAGGGTTTCGTGGAAGTATTTTTGTAAAATGAATTATTAAGTTGTTTTCTTTTTTTGTGTCTACAATATAAGTTACGCCACCATCTGCTGCTTTCAAATAACCCTTGTCGCCTACTTGGCCACCACCTTCTGGATAAAATGGTGTTAAGTTGAAAACGAGTTGAAACATTTCGCCGTCTTTTTTACTTTCTACTTTTCGGTAGCGAGTTATTTTTACTTGGGTTTCTAAAGTATCATAACCTACAAATTCTTCTACATCATCTTCCTCTAAAACAATCCAATCGCCTGTTTCTACTTTTGTTGCAGCACGCGAGCGTTCCTTTTGTTGTTGAAGTTCCCTATCAAATTCTTTTTCATTTAAAGAATAACCGCGTTCACGAAGTATTAACGCCGTTAAATCTATCGGGAAACCGAAAGTATCGTAAAGTTCAAAAGCTTTCTTTCCCGAAATCTCTTTGGAATCTGCTGTTTCAATTATATTCTCAAGCAAAACTAAGCCTTGATCTAGCGTCCGCAAAAAGGAATGTTCCTCTTCACGAATAACGTTTATAATCAGGTTTTTTTCTTTTATTAATTCTGGGAAAGCGTCGCCCATTTGTGCGCTGAGCGTTGCAATCAATTTATAAATAAAAGGTTCTTTTTTGTCTAAAAACGTAAACCCATAACGAATTGCTCTTCTTAAAATTCTACGTATTACATAACCAGAACCAGTATTACTTGGTAATTGACCGTCTGCAATAGAAAAAGCAACGGCGCGAACGTGATCTGCAATAACGCGAATTGCAATGTCCTTCTTTTCGTCTTTTCCGTAGTTTGTATTTGTTATGGCTCCAATTTCGCGAATTAGCGGAGTGAAAACATCGGTATCATAATTACTTTGCTTGTTTTGCAATACCATGCACAAACGCTCAAAACCCATTCCGGTATCAACGTGTTGAGAAGGTAATTTTTCAAGATTACCGCTTGCTTTTCGGTTGAATTGCATAAAAACCAAGTTCCAGATTTCCACTACTTGTGGATGGTCTTGATTTACCAATTCGGCACCTGAAATTTTAGCTTTTTCTTCGGCAGAACGTATATCTACGTGTATTTCGCTACACGGGCCGCAAGGGCCTTGGTCGCCCATTTCCCAGAAGTTATCTTTTTTGTTTCCGTTTAAAATTCTGTCTTCGGGCACAAATTGTTTCCAAAGATTGAATGCTTCGGTATCACGTTGCAAACCTTCACTTTCATCACCCTCAAATATGGTTACGTATAGAATTTCTTTATCAATTTTTAAAACTTCGGTTAAAAGTTCCCACGCCCACTCAATTGCTTCTTTTTTAAAATAGTCGCCAAAACTCCAATTACCTAGCATTTCGAACATTGTGTGGTGGTAGGTATCCATACCAACTTCTTCTAGATCGTTATGCTTTCCGCTTACGCGTAAACATTTTTGGGTGTCGGCAATTCTATTACTTTTCGGTTTTCCATTTCCTAAGAAATACTCCTTAAATGGCGCCATTCCACTATTCACAAACATTAGTGTAGGGTCGTTTTTAACAACCATTGGTGCTGAGGAAACAATAAGGTGTTGTTTCGACTTAAAAAATTCTAAGAATTGGGAACGTATTTCGGTTGACTTCATCAATGATAAATTTATGCTAAAATTAAAGGTTGGGCTTAATGGCAAACAATTTCTATATTTAAAAAATGTTATCTTTACCTCTTGCCAATAAACAACGCGCAAAAATAGCAATTTTTTAATGCATGTCTAAGGTTAAATATTACTACGATAGTGAAACACTATCGTACCGAAAAATAGAAAAGAAGAAAGGTCGAAAATTAAAGATTTTCGCACTTAGTATTTTGGGGATGTTTTTAAGTGGTTTTTTGTTGCTACTTGTTTATATAAACCTTCCATCTGTACAAACACCAAAAGAGCTTTCATTGCAGCGAGAGTTAAATAATATGCACCTCCAGTTTGAACTTCTAAACAAAAAAATGGTTCAAGCGCAAGCAGTTCTTTCTGAAGTTGAGGATAGAGATAACAATCTATACCGAGTATATTTTGAAACAAATCCCATTCCAGAAGAACAGCGAAAAGCTGGTTTTGGAGGTATTAATAGATATAAGGATTTGGAAGGTTTTGATAATTCAAAATTGATAATGAATACTTCTAGAAATTTGGATATTTTAACCAAGCAAATTGTGGTTCAATCAAAATCATTAGATGAAATTGTTGATCTTGCCGAAGAAAAAGAAAAACTTTTGGCTGCAGTTCCTGCCATTCAACCTGTAAAAAATGAAGACCTAACACGAATGGCTTCAGGTTATGGCTATAGAACAGACCCTTTTACAAAAGCACATAAATTTCATTATGGCATGGATTTCACTGCCCCCAGAGGGACACCCATTTATGCAACTGGTGATGGTAAGGTAACCCGAGCAGACAATACTGCAACTGGTTATGGAAACCACGTAGTGATAGACCACGGTTATGGTTATGAAAGCTTATACGCCCATTTGTACAAATACAATGTGCGACCAGGTCAAAAGGTGCTTCGAGGAGACATAATAGGTTTTGTAGGCAGTACGGGGAGAAGTCAAGCTCCACATTGCCACTACGAAGTTTTCAAAAATAATGAACGCATAAACCCCATAAATTTTTACTACGGAAGTTTAACTGCCGAAGAATTTGCGGAAATCTTGAAAAAATCTCAAGAAGAAAACCAATCTCTGGATTAAAATTCCAAATAAAAATTTCCCAAAAGATAACCGAAAAATGCACATAGACCTTCCAGAAAAGCTATATTACGGAATTGGCGAAGTAGCTGATGCTTTTGGCGTTAATACCTCGCTAATACGTTTTTGGGAGAAAGAGTTTGATGTATTAAAACCAAAAAAAAATGCCAAAGGCAACCGAAAATTTACACCTCAGGACATAAAAAACCTGGAACTAATCTATCATTTAGTAAAAGAGCGCGGTTTTACCTTAGAAGGTGCAAAAACACATTTAAAAGAAAACAAACAAAAAACACTAGAACAGTTTGACATTATCCGTAAACTGGAATCTGTAAAAGCAGAACTGATTAAAATTAAAGAACAACTTTAAAACACCTCATCATGAAAAAATGGTTACCAATTATCGTTATACTAGGCCTTATTTTACTTATTGGAGCCTATATGGCAAAAGTGAATAATAAATTGGTCGTACTTGACGAAAAAGCCGCAGCACAGTGGGCAAATGTAGAAAGTTCCTACCAGCGCAGGGCAGATCTTATTCCTAATATTGTAAGCACCGCAAAAGGCTATGCAGAATTTGAGCAATCAACTTTAATTGCTGTTACCGAAGCACGAAGTAAAGCAACTTCTATAAATATAGATCCTTCAAATATTACTCCAGAACAACTAGCGCAATTCCAACAAGCACAATCGGGCTTAACCTCTGCATTGTCACGTTTATTAGCCGTTTTTGAACGTTATCCAGACCTTAAAGCGAACGAAAATTTTAAGGAGCTTATTAACGAATTGGAAAGAACTGAAAACCGCATAAACGTAGAGCGTAACAGGTTTAATGAAGAAGCAAGAATTTTTAACACAGAGGTTAAGCAATTTCCTGCCAAGTTCTTTGCAGGCATTTTAGGCTTCGATGAAAAAGCTTATTTTAAATCAGATGAAGGTAGCGAGAATGCTCCAAATGTTGAATTTAACTTCGGAAAAGACAAGTAAAATAAGTATTCAGCTAGCAGTGCTTCGGCTCCGCTCGGCAACCTTAAAGTTGATATTATATAAAAAAAAAACAAAAATGTCTAAAGTTGAAGATTTTCTTACTTCTGAAGAAGAAGCGGCTATTGTTGAAGCCATTCGCATTGCCGAAAAAAACACTTCGGGCGAGATACGTGTTCATTTAGAACCCACATCTATTTCAACCGAAAAGGCTGGAAAAAAAATAGATGCCTTTGAACGCGCTGCCGAAGTTTTTGATATCCTTCATATGGATAATACCAAGCAAAGTAATGGTGTGTTAATTTATGCTGCCGTTAATGACCGAACGCTTGTAATTATGGGCGATAAAGGCATAAACGATATTGTAGGGCAAAATTTTTGGGAAAGCACTAAAGACGTCATAATTAACCATTTTAAAAATGGTGATGTGAAACAAGGCTTGGTAGAAGGAATCTTAAAAGCTGGCGAACAACTGAAGAAGCATTTCCCCTATAAAAAAGACGATAAAAACGAACTGCCAGATGATATTTCTGTAGGATAATTTTTAAGCATACTGTTTGTAGTAAATAATTTCAATGAAACAATTTTTTCAGAAATATAAAATACTTTTCGCATTAATTGCGATTGCCTTTTTGTCTGAAAATGTTTCGGCGCAATATGAAATCCCTCCAAAACCTGCAGTGCAAACTTCGGTTTACGATTATATAAATTTACTTACACCTTCGCAAAAAAGTGCGTTGGAAAGTAAGTTGATTCGTTATGCAGATTCTACTTCTACACAAATTGTTTGTATTATTATTGGCTCTACAAATGGTGAAGACATTACAATGCTTGGTGCTGAATGGGGACAGAAATGGGGCATTGGCCAAAAAGACGAAGACAATGGTATTGTACTAACTCTAGCCAAAGACGACCGAATGGTTGATATAAATACTGGCTACGGCATTGAATACCGTATTACCGATTTAATGGCAGAACGTATCATAAATCGCATTATGATTCCGCAGTTTAAAACTGGGAATTATTACGCAGGGCTAGACCAAGGTAGCGATGCAATTTTCGCCGCTTTAAAAGGTGAATTCAAGGAAGACCGTGATTTCAGTAAAAAAGACGGTGGTAAAATTCCGTTTTTTATCATTTTCATGTTTATCATTATCATCATTGCCTTAATCCGAAAAAGTGGAAAAGGCGGTAAAGGTGGTCGCGGTGGCGGCACTAGTCTTTTAGATATTATCGTACTAAGTAGTCTTGGCCGCACTGGTGGTTTTGGCGGCGGTGGCGGAAGCTTTGGCGGAGGCGGCTTCGGCGGCGGTTTTGGCAGTGGCGGCTTTGGTGGTGGCGGTGCTTCGGGAGGTTGGTAGATTTAATGTTCATTAACCATATAAAAGCACCTGAAATTGCTCAGAATTCTTAAAAAACGAAACTAATTGTTTAGCAGTTTAAGCACCAATCCCATTGCATTTTTCGTAGTTTGCAAATCTAATTTTTCGAAAGTTGTTAAATGGAAACTAAAGCTTCAAAAGCCTGGCACATAATTTTATCCGTTATACATTCTACTTTACTGGCTTAGTCTTTTTTGGACTAGGAGTGGCTGTTTCTGTTAAAGTAAAATACTTAGGATTGCATCCATGGGATGTTTTAAATATTGCCTTATTTGAACGTTTTGGCTTTAGTATTGGCACGTGGAGTATTATTGTCGGACTCTTATTAATTGTTGTTTCACTGCTTATAAACAAGAAATATGTAAACATCGGGACCTTTTTGAATGCTTTATTGATTGGCTTAGGTGGCGGTTTACATGTGTCTGGAGGTCTAGGCGCGGGACCGCGGGACGGGTTTATCTCTCAATATCTGAAAGAACAGGCTTATCAGTGAGTAAAGCACGAATTGTTGTGGAAAGCATCGTACTTATCATTGGTTATCTTTTGGGTGGTCCAGTTTTTGGGTAACTTTTATTTATACTTTTTTACTTAGTCCGATTTTCCAATTTTCACTAAAGTTCTTCACAGGGTTACGTTTAAAAATTGATAAAAAATTAAGGCTTACCTGATTAGTTTCACTACGTCTTAAGTTTACATTTCATAAATTCAATTAATAAACAA
>CAZFUX010000003.1:0-26488 GCA_964522085.1 uncultured Aequorivita sp. | reverse complement strand
AATTTTCAAATTATTAAACCCGATTTTTCGGGTTCCTATCTGTAGTGAGTATATTCATATTCAATAGCTATATCTTTTCTAATTCCTACTAAAATTAATCTTTCCCGTTTTTGTGGAACATTATAGTTTATCGCTTTTAAAACTCTTGTTGGAGTTACTACATTATATTCAATTTCATCTAAAATAGAAATCATTCCTTCTAGAGTTTTTCCATTTTCGTGGCTCAAAAGCCCACGAACATTTTCGCCAATACAAATCTTCGGCTTTGTTTCTTTTACAACTCGTGCAAACTCATAAAAAAGAGTGCCTCGAGCATCTTCCAATCCTAATTTTTTTCCAGCATAACTAAAAGCTTGACACGGAAATCCACCAGTAACTACATTAACATTTCCCTCGAATTCTGAAAAATCCATTTCTCTAATATCTCCTTCCAGTACATTCCAATTTTGACGATTTTTACGTAGGGTTTGGCAAGCCCATTTGTCAATTTCATTTAAAGCTTTACATTTTAAACCCGCCTCTTCCATTCCAAGAGCAAGTCCGCCAGCACCCGCAAACAGTTCCAAAACAGAATATTCGCTTAGTGGTTCTACATAATTTCCTTCTTCAACTTTATCAAAATACAATTTAAATTCTGGAAATATTTCCAACTGCTCTTTTCTATAAACCCTATAATTACTCATAGGTTCGCGGACGGCTTCGAGTTTTCCGTCATTATCCCATCTTCTAAGTGTTTCGGGATTTTTACCTAAAATTTCAGAGGCTTCTGAAAGTGAATAATAATTTTTTATAACCATGTTGTACAACCTTATATATGGTTATAAATAGATACTTTTATTTTTATTCAGAATTTAATTCTGTTTAAAATATTTTGAAACTTATTCACAACAAAAAAACCCTCACATTGCTGCAAGGGTTTTATTATTTAAAATTACCCTTCAATCCGATAGCTATCGGAGCGCTCAGGGTGATTTTGGATTAGTATCTGTAATATTCTGGCTTAAAAGGCCCTTCAATAGTTACGCCGATATATTCAGCTTGTTCTTGGCTAAGTTCAGTTAGCTCAACACCAATTTTTTCAAGGTGAAGTTTCGCAACTTTTTCATCTAAATGCTTTGGAAGCATATAAACTTCGTTTTCATAGTTTTCACCATTTTTCCATAGCTCAATTTGTGCTAAAGTTTGGTTTGTAAAACTGTTACTCATTACAAAACTTGGGTGACCAGTTGCACAACCTAGGTTTACTAAACGACCTTCAGCTAAAAGAATAATGTCTTTTCCGTTGATGGTATATTTATCAACTTGTGGCTTGATTTCAACTTTACTTTTTCCGTGGTTTGTGTTTAACCAAGAAACTGCAATTTCATTATCAAAATGCCCAATGTTACAAACGATGGTTTTGTCTTTCATCGCTTCAAAATGCTCAGGGCGGATAATATCTTTATTTCCAGTAGTAGTGATAACGATATCTGCTGTTTTAACAACAGTTTCTAATTTTTTCACTTCAAAACCGTCCATTGCTGCTTGTAGCGCACAAATTGGATCAATTTCAGTAACGGTAACAATACTTCCAGCACCTTTAAAAGAAGCTGCGGTTCCTTTACCAACATCGCCATAACCACAAACTACAACGCGTTTTCCGGCAAGCATAATGTCTGTTGCACGGCGGATTGCATCCACAGCACTTTCACGACATCCGTATTTATTATCGAATTTACTTTTTGTAACGCTATCGTTAATATTGATAGCTGGCATTGGCAAAGTTCCTTTTTTTACGCGCTCGTAAAGACGGTGAACGCCTGTAGTAGTTTCTTCAGAAATACCTTTTACAGCAGCAGCAAGTTCTGGATATTTATCCAAAACCATGTTTGTTAAATCGCCACCATCATCAAGAATCATATTTAATGGTTTACGGTCTTCACCAAAGAAAAGCGTTTGCTCAATACACCATTCAAATTCTTCTTCGGTTAAACCCTTCCAAGCATAAACAGGAATCCCGGCAGCAGCCATAGCAGCGGCAGCGTGATTTTGTGTAGAGAAAATATTACAAGAACTCCAAGTAACTTCGGCTCCTAAAGCGATTAGAGTTTCAATAAGCACAGCGGTTTGGATAGTCATATGCAGACATCCAGCAATGCGTGCACCCTTTAAAGGCTGTTCTTTTCCGTATTCTTCACGCAAGCTTATAAGCCCTGGCATTTCAGCTTCAGCAAGCTCAATTTCTTTTCTTCCCCAGTCTGCTAGAGAAATATCTTTTACTTTAAACGCCGTGTAAGGCACTGTTTTAGTGGACATATTTATTATATTTGAAAATCCCAACATTAGGTTGGGTCGATTTAACATTAATCCGAATTTCTTTCAGATTTTTCGAGTGCAAAAGTACATAATATCCCTTAAAAGTCTATGCCCCTTTACAAAACTATAACAGTTAATTATCCTACTAAAGTCTTCATTTGGAAGATTGAAGAGTCTTTTGAGGCCCTTTCTGAAAGTATTAATTTAACCGAAAACTGTGCAAACCGTGTAAATAATATGAAAAGCGACCTGCACCGTCGTGGTTTTATGAGCATTCGGCATTTAATGGCTTTGGAAGGATACACCGATCACGATTTGTATTATGATGAAAATGGAAAACCACATTTGCGAGATAATAAACATATTTCCATCACACATTCTTTTAACTTTTCGGCTATAATAATAAGCGATGTTGAAGTAGGAATTGACATTGAAAAACAGCGTCATAAAATTTTGCGTATTGCTCATAAATTTACACCTTTAAAAGCGTATAAAATTTTTGCCAATGAAGATGCTCTAATGCGAAAATTAACCATTGTTTGGTGTGCAAAAGAGTCTCTTTATAAAAGTTTTGCTGAAAAAGGCGTGAGCTTCTTAGATAATATTTATGTGGAAGATTTTTTGCTCGATGAAACCCAAACCACCGCTACAGTAACCTACGATGCGAAAAAAGAAAAATATAATGTAGCCTTTTTGGAGTTCGAAGATTTTACTTGCGCCTACGCTCTTATTTCTGAAAAACAGTAAATGGAAGATGCGTTTTACAAATCTTTTTTGAAAAGAATTGCTAAAAATGAAAAGCAGCTCGCCATTTTAATTGATCCTGATAAATTTACTATTTCTGATACAAATTCATTTTTAAATAAAATTCCGAAGGCAACCACACATCTTTTTGTAGGTGGAAGCACCGTAAAAAATGACGAAACTGAAAAAATTGTAAAAGCATTAAAAACCGAAACAAAACTTCCCATTTTTCTATTCCCGGGCGATTACTCTCAGATTACTCCAAAAGCCGATGTACTTTTATTTTTAAGCTTACTTTCAGGAAGAAATGCTGAATATTTAATTGGGCAACAAGTAAAATCAATTTCAAAATTGAAAAATTCTTCTTTGGAAATTATTTCTACAGGCTATATTTTAATTGATGGAGGAAATGATTCCGCAGTTTCAAAAGTAACCAAGACTAAACCGCTTTCGCAAAAAAACATTGAATACATAGTTGACACCGCGCTCGCAGGACAATTTATGGGCGCGAAATTAATTTACCTTGAAGCTGGTAGTGGCGCAAAATTTCCCGTAAAGCCTGAAATCATTTCGGAAGTTAAAAAAGCAATTAATATTCCATTAATTGTTGGAGGCGGAATAAGAACTGAAGAACAAAAACAGGCTGCTTATAAAGCTGGAGCGGATATGGTTGTTATGGGAACAGCGTTTGAATAAAATTCCAAATCTCAAAAACAGCAGACTGTGACTGAATACTTTTTAAAATCGTAGTTTTGACAAAATTGAAAATATGAAAATTTCAGTAGAACTCACATTAACGCCACTGCAAGATGATTACGAACCTGCAATAATCAATTTCATAAAAAACCTTCGTAATTCTGGACTTACCGTTTTGGAAAACCCACTAAGCACACAAGTTTATGGAGATTATGATGCGGTAATGAATCTGCTCCAAAAGGAAATGAAGATTGCATTACAAGCTGTTGAAAGAGGCTTGCTCTACATAAAAATAGTGAAATCTGACAGAAGCGACTATGAGCCCCATTTTTGATTGGTTTTTTGCGCAATATGCTGAGATTCCCACACATTTAATTGTGCTGGAACTTATTGGTGTTTTTTTTGGGTTTTTGAGCGTTTGGTTTAGTAAACAGGACAATATTTTAGTGTATCCTACAGGAATTATAAGCACGTCAATATTTGTTTACATTCTTGCGGTTTATGGATTGTTGGGTGATATGATGATAAACGCCTATTACTTCGTGATGAGTATTTACGGTTGGTATATTTGGACCCGAAAAATTGACGAAACACATTATATACCGATAACTAAAACTACAAAAAAGGAAAATAAAATTTCAATATTTATTTTTATAGCAACATTGATTTTCGTCTTTGTCGTTTATGAATTTTTTGAAAAATGGGACAATTGGACGGTCTATGTTGACACATTTACAACGGCTATTTTCTTTGTAGGAATGTGGCTTATGGCGAAAAAGAAATTGGAAAACTGGATTTATTGGATTATTGGCGATGTAATTTCTGTTCCCCTATACCTTTATAAAGGTCTCGTCTTTACCTCGTTTCAATACCTATTATTTACAATTGTTGCTATATACGGATATAGAGCGTGGAAGAAAAAGTTAAACGCACCAGAAACAAGTCTGATTTGATTAAAGTAGTTTTATACGGTCCCGAATCTACGGGGAAAACTACGCTTTCAAAACAGTTGGCAACGCATTACAACACGCTTTGGGTACCCGAATTTATGCGTGAATATCTTCAAATGAAATGGGATTATAAGAAAGAATTGGTTGTAAAAGATGATTTAATTCCAATAGCCGAAGGTCAGTTAAAACTTGAAAAAAAAGCTTCGCAAAAGGTTGAAAAACTGCTTATTTGTGATACTAATCTGCTTGAACTAAAAGTATATTCAGAATATTATTATGATGGTTTTTGTCCTTCAGAAATTAAAAACGAAGCAACCAAAGACAATTACAGCATCTACCTATTAACTTATGTTGACACAACATGGCAGGCTGATGACCTACGCGACAGACCTAATAATCGTGAAGAAATGTTTCGTATTTTCGAAGCCGAATTGAAAAAACAGAATTTCCCCTATCAGATTTTAAAGGGAAATCAAAAAAAAAGATTTAATAAAGCAGTTGCGATTATTGATCAACTGCTACAATAAAACTCTCTATGAACCTCTGTGCTCCTCTGCACAACTCTACAATATAGCTATTATACAGAGTTACACGGGGAAAAGCTAGAGATACAGAGAAAAATTATATAGAATGTTTACTGAAAAAAATAGACGACAAATAAAAAACCACGGCCTTTCCAAAGCGGAAATAGAACAGCAACTCACCATTTTTAAAAACGGAATTTCCTTTGCAAACGTTGTTGAACCTGCTTCAGCAGAAAACGGAATTGAAGTTTACACTAAAGATGAGCAACAATATTTCGCTACAATATTCGAATCTCAAAAAGACAAATTAGCGCTTTTAAAATTTGTTCCTGCTTCTGGTGCAGCAACGCGCATGTTTAAGTTTTTGCATCAGTTTTTGGAAAATTTTAATCCTGAAAATGATGCTATTGAAGTATTTCTTCAAAAAGAGGAAAACAGAAACCTTAAAACATTTTTTGAATCAATAGACAATTTTGCTTTTTCTTCTTTGGTGAAAAATAGCTTAAAAGAAAAGTATCCTAATTTTAAAAATTTTGAAGAAGGAGAAAGAAAATATTTCTTCGTAAAAGAAATGCTGGAAGAAACTGGTTTAAATTTCAGCAATACGCCTAAAGGACTTGTTCCTTTTCATAAATACGGTGAAAATTACGTTACCGCTTTTGGCGAGCAATTGTATGAAGCTGCTTTTTATGCAGCCTCAAATGGAGTAGCTAATTTACATTTTACGGTTTCGGAAGGACACGAAAAAAAATTTAAAAGAAGGTTTAAAGAAATAAAAGATATGGTTGAAAAGAAAACAGGAATTAGTTTTAATATTTCCTATTCTTTTCAGAAAAAAGAAACAGATACAGTCGCGGCAACAATAAAGAACAAAGCTTTTTTAGATGAAAACGGCAATTTACTTTTCCGCCCGTCGGGTCATGGAGCGTTGCTAGAAAATTTGAACGATGTTGCTGCAGATATTATCTTTATCAAAAACATAGACAATGTAGTTTCTGAAGATTATATTGAAAATATCGCTTTTCAGAAGAAAGTATTGGCTGGAAAATTGATTTTGCTTCAACAGAAAATTTTTGGCTATGTTGAAAAATTTTATTCCGAAGATACTTCTGAAGCATTACTAAAAGAAGTTTCAGCATTCATTTCCGAAGAACTAAAAATTCAAAATATTTCAGCTGAAAAAGAAGCGCTTTTAAAAATTCTGGAACGCCCAATTCGTATTTGCGGAGTGGTTGAAAATACAGGTGCTCCCGGTGGCGGACCATTTCTTATAAAAGATAAAAAAGGAAGTTATAGTTATCAAATTGTAGAAATGTCACAAATTGATGCGAACAACCCAAAACAAAAAGCATTGGTAGACAAAGCCACACATTTTAACCCAGTAGATTTGGTTTGCGGAGTTAGTAACTATAAAGGTGAGAAATTTAATCTTTTGAAATTTTCAGATCCAGAAACTGGTTTTATTTCAAATAAATCTTATCAAGGAAAATCAATAAAAGCACTAGAATTACCAGGTCTTTGGAATGGTGCTATGGCAAACTGGAACACGGTTTTCGTGGAAGTACCATTAATAACCTTCAACCCTGTAAAGACGGTAAACGATCTTTTAAACAAAGTACATCAACCAAAATGAATGCTGAATTATTAATATCTGAACTCAGTTTTAATGCCATCCGCAGTAGCGGGCCTGGTGGGCAACACGTTAATAAAACGGCTTCAAAAGTTGAAGTTTCTTTTAATATTATTGATTCTCAAGCGCTTTCGGAAACAGAAAAAGAACGGCTTCAATATAAACTATCCACAAAAATTTCTTCCGAAGGAATTATTATGCTTCAATGCGGCGAAACGAGAAGCCAGCATCGTAACAAAGCTATTGTAATTGAGAGATTGGTGGAGCTACTTCAAAAAAACCTAAAAGTTGCTAAACCACGCAAAAAAACAAAACCTTCAAAAGGCGCTATTGAACGCCGTTTAAAATCTAAAAAAGAAAACGCACTTAGAAAAACCAATCGCAAACCGCCAAAGATTGATTAGCGTTTACACAACTGTTGTATAATTTTACACAATTGTTCTACATTTTACACACTTCACAACAATTTAAAAATAATTAATATTTATTTAAAACATTGTATAGCATTGTTTTAAATAAATATTCCGTAGCTATTTTTCTATGGCACTACTTTTTCTATATACAAATCAACAAACAAACTTAGTAACGAATAAATAAAACAAAAAAAATGAAAAAGTTAATTTTAAGTACAGCAATCGTATTGGGAGGTTTAACAGCAGTAACTGCACAAACCGACAAGGAACAAACAGCAATGAACAATCAAAAACAAACTGCTGTTGAAGCGCAAGTTGAAAACAGAATTGAAGCAGCCCAAGATGCTGAAACTATTGAAGTAACAGAAGCTATAGAAACCGAAATTGTTGCCACAACTCCTACTCAAGACTATAAGGAAGTGAAAGCTTCTAAAGTACCTCAAGCCGTTCAAGATGCCATAGCTAAAGATTTTGGCGGCGCCACTATTTCTAAGGCTTATGTGAATGCCAATGGAGATTATAAACTTGACCTTGCCACTGCAGACAAAAAAGCTGCAACGGTGTATGCAAATGCAAAAGGCGAGTGGATTAAAAATGAATAAAAGAAGCAGTAAGCTGTAGGTGTTTTTAGATTCAATATCCTCACTTCCTTAAAAAGGTGTCCAATTTTTTGGACACCTTTTTTTATGATAACTTTAAAGATTACCCTTCATTATACTTCCTATTTTTACAGATTGATAACGTTTGATGACGCAACAAATACATATAGTTGAAGACGATGTGGCTTTTGGAAAAATGCTCACCTCTTTTTTGGAACGTAAAGGTTTCCAAGTTTCAGTTTCACTAACTGGCGAAAATGCACGGAAGCTTTTAACTGAAAAAATATTCGATTTACTAATTACAGATTTACAGCTGCCCGACGATTCTGGTCTTGATTTGTTGGAACATACCCAAAATAATTACCCGAAAACAAAAGTGATTTTAATGACAAGTTATGCCGAAGTAGATACTGCTGTAAAAGCCATTAAAAAGGGCGCTTTGGATTATATTTCAAAACCTTTTAGACCTGAGGAATTGTTGATGATTATTGAGGAAGATTCCTTGAAAAACAAAACGAAATCGAAAATTGACGAAGAAGATCTAGTTGAAAAGACTTCCGTTCCATCAATTAAAACTGAATCTAAACCAAACTTTGTTGTTGGTATTAGTGAAGCATCTAAAAAGTTCAACGAATACCTAAAACTTGTTGGCCCCACAGATATGTGCGTGTTAATTCAGGGTGAAAGCGGTACTGGCAAGGAAGTTGCCGCAAAAGCAATTCATGAATTCAGCTCCAGAAGAGATGAAGATTTTGTTGCTGTAGATTGTGGTGCTATTCCTAAAGAAATTGCGGCAAGTGAGTTTTTTGGACATGTAAAAGGAAGTTTTACAGGCGCCGTAAACGATAAAAAAGGTCATTTTGAAGCAGCAGATGGTGGAACACTTTTTTTAGATGAAGTAGGGAATCTTTCGTATGAAAATCAAATACAATTATTGCGTGCTTTGCAAGAACGACGTATAAAACCTGTAGGTAGTAATACTGAAATTAAAGTAGATGTACGTATCCTTTCTGCAACCAATGAAGATTTATTAAAAGCAGTTCAAGAAGGAAAATTCCGTGAAGATTTATATCATAGATTGAATGAGTTTTCAATCCACATACCATCTTTGCACGAGCGAAAGGAAGATCTATCTTTATTTATAGAATATTTTTTAGGAGAAGCAAATAACTCTTTGGGAAAAGAAGTAATAGGTCTTTCCAAAAAAGTAATAGAAGCCTTTAAAAATTATGCCTGGCCCGGTAATTTACGTGAATTGAAAAATGTAATAAAACGTTCTGTTTTATTGACTAATTCAAGTTTAATTCCTTTGGAAGTTATTCCACGGGAAGTACTTTTTTCTTCAAAACCGAAAAAAGAAACAATCGATTTTTCAAAAGAAAGTAACGAAAAACAACTTATTTTAAATGCTTTAAAAGAAGCGGATTATAACAAAACCAAAGCAGCAAAGTTGTTGAGTTTTACAAGAAAAACGCTCTATAACAAATTGGAGTTATATAAAATAGAACTTTAAGATTATCGGTTTGCTAAAGCCTGTTGCAAATCACGAATATTCAAAACCAACTTCTCATAATCTTTTTCAATTTCAGCTTCGTTTTCATCAGGATATTCCTCCATTTTTTCAAGAATCGGAATCACATTTTTTGCCCTTAATTGGCGAAACATCGTCAACATTCTGTGAACGATTTCTTTAATTTTTTCAATGTTTACTACAGCAATCGCCTCTTTTATTAATTGTAAATCAGTTTCAGTTTGTGAGTTGAAAATAGTTAAAACTTCCTCCAAAGTTTCAGGAGTATTTAAAAATGAATTTAAAAGTGAAAGGTCAAATTTATTTGTTGCTTCATAATTTTCTTTAATTTTTTCTTTGAAATTTATTTCTCCAGAAAAACGTTTTCGCTCAGGAAAAATGCTTTTTAATATTGAAATAAGTTCTTGCTTCGAAAAAGGTTTCGCAAGTATTTCAACAAAACCTTTTTCAAAATAAAAATAGCGATCATGCTCACGATTGCCTGTCATTGCAATTACTGGCTGATTTTTATAGTAATTTACTTCACCGTTTTTCAAACTTCTTAAAACCGAAAAACCATCTGTAGTTGGCATTTGAATATCGGTCAAGATGAAATCAAAATTTAAGTGTCCCGCTAAGCTCGTCGAAGCGTTGAAATTCTCAAAACTGCTGAAAGCTTCCGAAGCAATATTCATTTGTTCAAAAATTTCTTGCAAGAGCGCACGCATTGTTTCATCATCGTCAATGATTATGGCATTTAGACCTTTGAAGGAACTTGTTTTTTCTTTAGGTTTTTTAGGTAAAACGCGTTTACTATTCTTCAACGGAAGTACTAATGTAAACCTGCTTCCTTCATTTAAAACACTTTCAACATTTAAAGTGCCGCCTAAAAGTTCAGTTAGTTTTTTTGAAATTGCCAAGCCGAAGCCACTACCACCAAATTTGTGTGCAATTTCGGTTTCGGCTTGTGTAAATTCGTTGAAAATAAGCTGCTGCTTTTCTTTTGAAATACCAATTCCAGTATCAATTATGGAAATTTTAATGGTTGCAGTTTTATCACTGTTTTTTACTTCTTCAATCTTTATTTCAACGTTTCCTCTTTCAGTAAACTTAAAAGCATTACCAACCAAATTATTTATAATCTGCCGAATCCGCAATGGGTCACTTTCAAAAATTTGATTTTTTATTTTATCTGAAATTGAAATTTTTAATGCTACTGGGTTTTCAAGATACTGTTGTTTTACGGCGTTACTGGCATCAACAATAATATTTTCTAAAGAAAATGGAATGCTTTCCAAAGGCAATTTTCCTGCTTCCAGTTTTGAATAATCCATCAAATCGTCCACCAAATGCGAAATGAAATGCGAGCTGGAAGTAATTTGAGATAAATAATATTTCTGCTTTTCAGAAATTGAAGAATTTTCAAACAATTCTGAATAACCGCTAATAGTATTTAGCGGAGTTTTTAAATCGTGGCTTACTGTAGAAATAAGCTGTTCGCGACTTTTCAGCAATGATTCTGCATAGTTTTTTGATTCTTGTAAATTCTTTTTAAAACGTTCAGCCTTAAAAAAATCAGATAGTATAAAGTATGAAAAAAGCAAAATAAGAATACCGCCAAAAATTCCTGTAAACTTCAAAATTTCGCCCGTTCTCTCCATAGATGCTGTGCGTTGTTGTTTTTCAAGATTGTTGCTTTTGGCTATTTCGCGATCAAAACTTGCAATTATCTCTCGCAGTCTCTCAGAAATGTTGAGGTCGTTTCCAATTAATTCATTTTCTTTTTGAATCAATGATTTACGAATTCGAGAGTTTTCTTTTTTGGCTTCGGCTACGATATATCGTGAAGCGACAAGCATAGAATCTACGGTTTTCGAATTTACTTTTGCCGTGTCGCGTGTGGTATCGCTATTAAGATAATCAGCGTATTTTTGCCAAATTCGACGTTCATTTCCACTTAATTTTGAGGGATTTCTTATTAAAGATTCTACAGAGTTAAGTCCCACAGAAACTTCAAGTTTTCTCACTTCGCGCAAGATATCATCCAGTGAAGTATCTTTTTTATTGGTTAATCGCAGAATACGCAATTGCTCAATATTTCGGTTTTTTTCTTCAAGCAAAGACTTAACACTATCCAATTGTTTTACCTGAAAATCGTTGGTTGTAATTGTTTTTATCTTTTTAATCTTCTTAAAAAGTGAATCAGTTTTGGTTACGTATTTTTCAAAACCTTCGTCAGTTTCAGATAAAAGCGCAAGCCTTGAAAAACCATCACTTTCATAAACAAGATTGATTAGTGTTCCAGTTTCTATAAATTTATTTTCGCCTTTAATTTCAGTAGTTTCAGAATTATAATTTTTAAATTCTGAATAAAGAAACGTACCCACAAGAACCGCCAAAGCTATCAAAACCAGATAACTGAGAATAATTTTAAAAGTAAATTTGTTTCTTGAGTTGGCCATTGGTCAAATGTAATTACAAAGCTGGTGGCTATATATTAAGGATATTATAAATGTTGAAATCGAAAATTGAAAAGTATTGAAAGTTTAAAAATGAATGTATCTTTGCCAAACATCTCAAAGGGGTGCGGATTTCAATTCAAAATTCAGAATTGAAAAAAGCTGAGATTATACCCAAAGAACCTGGGCGGGTAATGCTGCCAAGGGATAACAAATAGCCCCCCCCCTGTAATAATACATGACGTATTGTTTTCAGGGATTTTTTATTTAACCATATAACCAACAAAGAATAAAGCCCCTTTTATTCGTATAAAATATTTTTTACGGATGAAAAATTTATTGATTTCTACAGTTTTTACACTGTTTTCTTTTATTGTTTTTGCTCAAGAAACACCTCAGCCAATATCGCAGGATTCTACAAAAACTGAAACTTTAGATGAAGTTTTAGTAAAAGCCGTCCGCGTTGATGCAGACTCGCCAATTACACATTCAAACCTTGACAAAGAAGAACTCGAAAAACGAAATCTTGGGCAGGATATCCCTTATATGCTTAACTATCTTCCTTCGGTTGTTACTACTAGCGATGCCGGTGCTGGTGTGGGCTATACCTATATTCGGGTTCGTGGTAGCGATGCTTCGAGGGTAAATGTTACTCTTAATGGAATTCCGTTTAACGATTCTGAAAGTCAAGGGGCATTTTGGGTTAATTTACCCGATTTTACTTCTTCGGTGCAAAGCTTGCAATTGCAACGCGGTGTGGGAACTTCTACAAATGGTTCGGGTGCTTTTGGGGCGAGTCTTAATTTGTTGAGCGATGCCATTTCAAATGAAGGGTATGGCGAAATTGCAAATTCCTTCGGAAGTTATAATACACATAAACACAACGTAAAATTCAGTACTGGCTTGCTTTCCGACCATTTTGAAATGGCAGGAAGACTATCAACTATTCAATCTGATGGTTATATTGATAGAGCAAGTTCAGATTTAAAATCATATTTTCTGCAAGGCGCATTTGTAAATAGAAATACCTTAATAAAAGCCTTAGTTTTTGGCGGAAGAGAAGAAACTTACCAATCTTGGAACGGTTTGGAAGATCTTGAAAAACTTAAAAATGATAGAACCTACAATACTGTGGGCGAGTATACAGATGAAGATGGAAATATTAAATTTTATGATAATGAAGTAGATAATTATGCGCAGGATCATTACCAATTACTTTGGAATCAGCATTTCAACAATAATTGGAGTACGAATGTTTCTTTTAATTATACAAGAGGAAAAGGTTATTTTGAACAATACAAAGAAGATGCAGCTTTTGAAACGTATGGTTTTGAACCAATTGAAATTGGCAGCGACACCATAAATACAACCGATTTAATTCGCCGTCGTTGGTTGGATAACCACTTTTATGCTGCGAATGCAAACGTTAATTACAAAAACAATACAATTGATTTTACAGGTAGCGCTTTTTACAGCTACTATACTGGCGATCATTATGGCGAAGTAATTTGGGTGCAATACGCCAGCAATACTGAAATCCGTGACCGCTATTATGAAGGAAATGGCGAGAAAAAGGAGTTTACCGTTTTTTCAAAAGCAACATACAGAATTAATGAAAAGCTAAGTGTATTTGGCGATTTACAAGGAAGATTTTTGAATTATAGTACTTCTGGAATTACTTCAGATTTGGAGCCATTGAATGTTGATGAAAATTATTCATTCTTTAATCCAAAGGCAGGGTTGACTTATAAATTAGATTCTTCAAATCAACTTTATTTCTCCTACGGAAAAGCGCATCGTGAACCTTCCCGAAATGATTATGAACAAAATATTACTACCGCTGAAAAGTTGGACGATTTTGAATTGCGTTACCGTTTTGCTTCAGAAAAAACAAAAGTTAGCACCAATCTTTATTTTATGAATTACAAAGATCAATTGGTGCTTTCTGGTGAGTTGAACGATATGGGGTCACCTTTAAGAACCAGTAGTGGAAAAAGCTATAGATTTGGCCTTGAAGTAGATGCTGAAATTCAACTTTTGAAAAATTTAAGAATCCTTCCAAATATTGCGTTGAGCACCAATAAAAACGTAGATTTTGTAACTTCGCGAAATGGCGAATTGGTGAATCTTGGCAATACAAATATTTCGTTTTCTCCTTCTATAGTTGCAGGAAATATGGTGGAATATTCGTCGATTAAGAAACTGCACTTAGGCTTTCTTTCAAAATTTGTGGGTGAGCAATATATGGGGAATATAGATAGCGAAGCTTCAAAATTGGACAGTTATTTCATCAATGATTTGAATATTGTATACACTTCCGTGGGTAAAAGAGGTGGTTTTTTCAGCCTTGGTGAATAATATTTTTAACGTGAAATATATTTCCAACGGCTACTTTTATACTTATGAGGATGATTTCAGCAATCCTGGAACGGTTACTACTGTTGAAGGTGCGGGGTATTATCCGCAGGCTACTATTAATTTTTTGGTTGGGGTTACTTTAAAATTTTAGCATTTATCATTTCGACTTCGCTCAATGACCGAAAAGGTTGCTGAGCGGAGCCGAAGTACTAATTACTAATAACAACATTATTCCCACTACGTTGCGCACTATACTGCTGCATAGGGTATTTGGCGCCAGGTTCTGTGGTGTGTTGCCCAGAGGTTATAAAGTATTCGTTTTCGTCAGTTATGCAAGGACAACTGGCAATTACGCCATCCACTTCCATTTTTGAGCAATTGCTGGGCACGTGGTTCGGATCGGTAAGATCGAAAGCAAAATATAGATTTTCACTGGCGCAATAAACCACAATTCCCTTTATGCCTTGGTTAGTAATGATGTAATTGCCGGGAAAGCGAAGCGGATTGTATTCGGGTAGGTTCAGGTTTAAATTCAGACTTACCGCAGGATCTGTTAAATAAGGGTTACGATCTTGCTTGTCGTCATTTTTTGAACAGGATAGTATCGTGATACTTATTAAAAGGAATAGAAATATATTTTTCATTTAAAAGCAATTAAATTTAGGGTCGAAATTACAACAATTTACACAACTTGTAAATTTTTAGTATATTTGTTAAACACAATCCCATCAACGCATGGGATTTTTTCAATTTATTAAAAGTTAGTCCCGCCACGAGTCGGGATTTTATTATATTAAAGAATAGGTATGTTCTGCATACACAAACGATGAAGTTATGAGTAAAGTATCTTATTATACTGCCGAAGGATTAAAAAAGTTAAGAGAAGAAGTAGACCAACTACGCGATATTGAGCGTCCAAAAGCCTCTAATGCAATAGCAGAAGCTCGCGATAAAGGAGATTTAAGTGAAAATGCCGAATATGATGCCGCAAAGGAAGCGCAAGGAATGCTAGAAATGCGTATTTCAAAAATGGAAGAAATTCTTGCCAATGCCCGTTTAATAAACGAATCGCAATTAGATTTAAGCAAAATTTTAGTGCATAGTACCGTGAAGTTAAAAAACCAAAATAATGGCATGGAAATGACCTATAAATTGGTTGCACAGAGCGAAGCCGATTTAAAAACTGGAAAAATTTCCGTAGATTCCCCTATTGGTCACGGTTTGTTAGGTAAAGAAGTAGGAGGTGTAGCAGAAATACAAGTGCCCAACGGAGTGCTTAAATTCGAAATCTTAGAAATTTCAAGAGATTAATATGGCTTCTATTTTCACAAAAATTATTGAGGGTGAAATTCCTTGTTACAAAATTGCTGAAGACGATAATTTTATAGCTTTTTTGGATGTAAACCCAAATGCAAAAGGTCATACATTATGCGTTCCCAAAGAAGAAATTGACAAGATTTTTGATATGGGCGAACATATGTATTTGCAATTAATGCAGTTTTCCAGAAAAGTAGCTCGAGCTTTAGAAAAAACCGTTGCATGCAAACGAGTAGGAATGGCTGTTGTAGGATTGGAGGTGCCTCACGTACACGTACATCTTATTCCGCTGAACGAAATGGACGATATGCATTTTACAAAAAAAGTAAAAATAACTTCTGAAGAGTTTACAACTTTGGCAGCAAATATCGCCGAGCACCTTAAGGCTTAGTTGGGATTAAAAAGTAAGTACCTGTTGCAACCACAGCGATTGCTACAATCACCAAAATATAAAATAGCGGTTTTACCTTTAAATATTGTTTATGGGTTTCCGCTATTTTTTTGTTGTAATCGTACACCCGCTCAATATCTTCAGTCCAATTTACTGGGTAGATGTCAGTTTTGCAGGTGTGACAATATAATTTTTCATCAATTTGGGTTGCTGGGTTTTTAAACAATGGCGTTTCTTTTTCCTCTTGTGTAAAAGTAAATTCAAGGCCATCCGTACCAAAACAGGTTGGGCAATTATTATTGATGCACGCAGTGTGCAGCGTGTGGGTTCTCTGTTTCATATTTAACTTTCTGCCTTCAATGCTATCTCCATAGTTGTACCTTGATTAGGCACACTTTTTAAAACGCGAATTTTTCCGTTATGGTATTCTTCAATAATACGTTTCGCGAGCGAAAGTCCCAAGCCCCAACCACGTTTTTTGCTAGTGTGTCCTGGCGTAAATATTCTTCTAAATTCACTTTTTGAAAGTCCTTTTCCTGTATCGGCAATATGAACCAATGCATATTTTGAATTTTTTTCAATGGAAATAGTTATCGTTCCTTTCCCTTTCATAGCATCAATACCATTCTTCACTAAATTTTCAATAGTCCAGCTGAAAAGTTGCGGATTCATATCGACATAAATGGGTTTTTCAGCAACGTTTAGCTGAAAATGTATCAGTTTTGAAGTTCGTTTCTGTAAATAATAAAATGTAGTTTTCGTTTCTTCAACCAAATCATACCTATCAAGCTTTGGCACCGAACCTATTTTTGAAAAACGGTCTGTAATCGTTTCCAAACGAGAAACGTCTTTTTCCATCTCAACAATATATTCTGGGTTTACGTTTTCACTTTTTAAAAGTTCTGTCCAACCTACAAGTGAAGAAAGCGGTGTGCCTATCTGGTGCGCAGTTTCCTTCGCCATTCCTGCCCAAAGACGATTTTGCTCTGAAGATTTTGAAGTTTTGTAGAAAAGATAAACGGCTAAAATGAATAAGAAAATGATCAAAATAAGTGCCGCAGGATAATACTTCAACTTATTTATTAAAGGTGAATTTCCAAAATAAATTATAGAAAGCATCTCATCATTATACATCACTTCTAGGGGTTCGTATTCTGAAATAAACTGTTCAATCTTTTTCTTTCGCGCACTTTCATTATTTATAATTTCAGAATCAATATTTCTTCCGTCATAAAAATCTTCTTTTAAAGTATGAAGAATCATTGGGGTAGTACTATTGCTCTGTATAATAGTAAGCGCGGTTTCACTCACAGCATTTACTGCATTATTTTCATCCATCCCCTCCACAGATAGGCTCTCTGCTAGTTCTTGTTGTGCAACCGCCCAAATCTCCATTTTAGCGCGTTCATTTTCTTTTAACTGATTAAAGAAAATAAACGTATTCCATAAAATAAGACTAACAATTAAAAGCGAAGCCAAAATAAAAGCCCAACGCGAAAACGTTTTTTTCTGAAGCATAAAGAATTTTTTTTCTGAATAAATATAAAGCAAATATGTTGATATTATTGTACAATCAAGTTTTTACAAGCTATAATCTTTGGGTACATTTGTAAACTATGATTTCTATTGAACCTCACGAATTATCAACAGGAAAACTGCACGGCTATCTTTTAGGCGCTGTGTCGCCAAGGCCAATATGCTTTGCAAGTACTGTAGATGCTGAAGGAAACGTGAATCTTTCACCCTTTAGTTTTTTCAATGTTTTCAGTGCAAAACCGCCAATTTTGGTATTTTCACCAGCAAGACGTGGTCGCGACAATACCACAAAACATACGTACGAAAATGTTTTGGAAGTACCCGAAGTTGTTATAAACATTGTAAGTTATGCAATGGTTCAGCAAATGTCTCTTTCTTCAACTGAATACGCAAAAGGCGTAAACGAATTTACAAAAGCAGGCTTTACAGAAGTAGCTTCCGAAATGGTTAAACCACCAAGAGTAGCAGAAGCTCCAGTACAATTAGAATGTAAAGTAAACGAAGTAATTGCCCTCGGAAAAGAAGGTGGCGCTGGTAATTTGGTGATTTGTGAAGTGGTGAAAATTCATATAAAAGAAGAAATTTTAGATGAAGATGGAGCTATCGATCCTTTCAAAATTGATGCAGTTTCAAGATTAGGCGGCAATTGGTACAGCCGCGCCAAAGCAGGACTTTTTGAAGTTCCAAAACCATTAACAACACTCGGAATTGGCGTAGATAAGCTTCCCAAAGCAATCCGAAATAGTAAAATATTGACAGGTAATAATTTAGGAATGCTTGGTAATGTAGAAAGTTTTCCAAATTCAGAAGAAATTAATACTTTTATAGATGCTTCAGAAGAACTGAAAAAATTAATCTCCTTAAAAGATGAAGAAGCAATTCATAAAAAAGCACAAGAATTTCTTTGCGATGGAAAGGTTCATGAAGCTTGGAAAGTACTTCTCAGCGTTCAATAGTCAGTTCGCAATATTCAGAAAAACAATAAACAACAAACAATAAACAATAAACAATAAAAATTAAATCGATGGAATTACAAGGAAAAATCAAATTGATAGACGAAACCAAAACTTACGGGAACAATGGTTTTAGAAAAAGAGAGCTAGTAATTACTACAGAAGAGCAGTATCCACAAGTTATAATGATAGAATTTGTGCAAGATAAAACCGATTTGCTAAATGCTTATAAAGTAGGGCAAGACGTAAAAGTGAGCATCAATGTTCGTGGTCGCGAATGGGTAAATCCACAAGGCGAAACCAAATATTTTAATAGTATTCAAGGATGGCGTGTTGAAAACTTATCGCAAGCAGCTGTAAGCGGAGATATGCCACCAATGCCACCAGCAGAGGCTTTTGAACCTGCCGATGATGTTAATAGCGACGACCATGGCGATCTTCCTTTTTAATAAGAAACCTTATAAGCTATAAAACTTTCTAATCCTGAAAAAAAGATACTTACCCTCGTGGCAAGTTGAAGGTACTTTCCTATTTTTGCGATATGGCAAACAACGACGATCAATTTAAAAAAGTAGTATCTCACGCAAAGGAGTACGGTTACATATTTGCATCTAGCGAAATCTACGATGGCCTTAGTGCTATTTATGATTATGCACAAAATGGTGTAGAACTAAAGAAAAACATTCGTGAATATTGGTGGCGCAGTATGGTGTATATGCACCAAAATATTGTGGGCATAGATTCTGCAATCCTAATGCACCCAACAATCTGGAAGGCTTCTGGGCACGTAGATGCCTTTAACGATCCATTAATAGACAACAAAGATTCTAAAAAACGCTACCGTGCAGATGTGCTTATTGAAGATTATGCTGAAAAAATCTATCAAAAAGCCCAAAAGGAAATTGAAAAAGCAAAGAAGCGTTTCGGCGAGAGCTTTAATGAAGAAGAATTTGTTACTACAAATCCACGTGTTATAAGATATTTGAAGGAACAGCACACCGTTTTAGAACGTATGGCGCATTCTTTAGAAAAAGAAGATTTGGCAGATGTAAAAGCTTTGATTGAAGAATTAGGCATTGCAGATCCAGATACAGGTTCAAAAAACTGGACCGATGTACGTCAGTTTAACCTAATGTTTGGAACTAAATTGGGTGCTTCAGCAGAAAACGCGATGGATCTTTACCTTCGCCCAGAAACGGCGCAGGGTATTTTTGTAAACTTTCTAAACGTTCAAAAAAGTGGAAGGATGAAAATTCCTTTCGGAATTGCACAGACTGGTAAAGCTTTTAGAAATGAAATTGTTGCAAGACAGTTCATCTTCCGTATGCGCGAGTTTGAACAAATGGAAATGCAATTTTTTGTTAAGCCAGGCGAAGAGCTTAAATATTACGAACAGTGGAAAGAAGCACGCTTAAAATGGCACCTTTCTTTGGGAATGGGAGCTGAAAATTACCGTTTCCACGATCACGAAAAATTAGCGCATTACGCAAATGCCGCTACAGATATTGAATTCAACTTTCCTTTTGGCTTTAAAGAATTAGAAGGAATTCACTCCAGAACCGATTTTGATCTTAAAGCACACGAAAAATTCTCAGGAAAAAAATTACAATTTTTTGATCATGAGATGAATGAAAGTTACGTTCCTTATGTTGTTGAAACATCTATCGGACTAGACAGAATGTTTTTAGCTGTTTTAAGTAATTCACTTCAAGATGAAACTTTAGAAGACGGAAGTGTACGTACAATTTTAAAACTACCAGCAATTCTGGCACCAGTAAAAGCTGCTGTTCTACCATTGGTAAAAAAAGACGGCTTACCAGAAATCGCCCAGAAAATAATAAATGATCTTCAGTGGGACTACAACGTAGTTTACGATGAAAAAGATGCCGTAGGAAGACGCTACCGCCGTCAAGACGCTGCCGGAACGCCTTTCTGTATCACTGTTGACCATCAAACCATTGAGGATAACACGGTAACTATCCGTCACCGAGACACCATGGAACAAGAGCGAATTAAAATTGAAGAAATTTCAGAAAAAATGAAGGAAACCATTTCGTTTAAGAACTGGCTTTCCAAATAATTTTTAAGTGGTTAATTCTATTTTTTGAAGAGGGAGAATATTTTTTTATTCTCCTTTTTTCATGTCAACTATTTCTGCGGGTACTGCATTATCACAACGATTCATACGTCGCAGACCATTGAATTTTACCCACACTTTTTGTCCGTCTACTTTAAAATTTTCTTCCAAATTCATAGGGTCCAAATAGTAAAATTCCATCTTGTTACCAGGCATCTGTATTGTATAAGGGCAATCACTTTCTTTGTCAGAATAAATTATCGTTCCCAACAAATAGCCTTCAGCTTTCATTATTAGCGGATCTATAGTTTCTTCAATTTTAATTATTTCTTCTGTAGAAGCAACCTGAGTTTGCTTTTCTGTGGTTCCGCAGCTAATAACTAATGCCGAAAAAATTGTGAGTGTTGTTTTTAAAAACATTTTTTGAGGTTTTTTTTAAAATTTATGAAGATACGAAAAAAGGAAAATATCATTGAAATATCCTGAATGGATTAAATATTTATTTTTAAAAATAAGCCCGTAGCTGTACACTACCCGTATGCACCGTTTTAGTAGTTTCACTTTTACGTCCAAAATACGAAAGATTGGCATCCAAATATTTTGTAATCCGCTTCTGAAAAAGCAATCGCCAAGTAAAATTAGTTCCCGGCTGTAGGCCTTCCAACATTTGATAAGCCACTGGCGAGAATGGACTTCCTTCAAATTTGTTATCTATATAATTAAATTCGCCGTTTATTGAAATTTTTTCAGCATTTGTGTATGCGAAGGAAAAACCTATTGTTTGCTGGTTTAATTTCTCCATATCACCCAACTGGTTCTCTTGGTTTCCAAATTCATAAAAAACATCAAAACGTGTTTGTTGGTCTAGCAGATAAGATAGTTTTGGATTAAAATCATACGAATCTAACTTGTAATTTCTATTCGCAAAATTTTCTGAAAGGCTTTCACTACTACCTGTTGCAGCTTTAAAATTGAGCAACCAACTCTCTAAAAATTTATGGTTGAAGTTTAATTGGTGACTTTTCAATCTATTTTGTTGCAAACCAATAGCCAGTAAATTATCTGCGGAAGTTGAGATAAAAGTATAACTCGTGGTATAACGTTGTTTTCCACGGTTAAAAAATAAGGCATTTCTAAAATTGAGTATCAGTCCCAACTGGTCATCACCTCCATCTTCAAAAGGATTTATATTGAAACCGTCGTTTTTTCGCTTCACTTTTCGGTCTAAAACATATGAAGTTTGATTGTAAAAGCGTGAAAGTAATTTCTTAAACCCTTCTTTATTAGACCATTTCTGGGGATTCAGCGTAAGGATTTGACTGAATTTATTTTGCCTAATTTTTATAAAAACTTGATTGGGAAGCAATACCCGAATATACTCCGCTTGGTCTTGAAATTGTGCAACTTCAAACTCTTCCAACTCTTGTATTCCGTTGTTGTTATAATCAATCCACGTGTAAACACCTTGTCCAGGCTCGGTTTTTACATAGGTAAATTCTTGCTGCGGAATTACGCCATTGTTAGACTCTAACGCCGTATTTAAACGAATGCCACCATCGAACAACGCCTGATTATAGATAATGCGTGAATTTAAAGAACGCTCCATTTCACGTGTATCATTGGTTTCTGGCTTTGGTTCATATTTTAAAGTTCTGTAATTCGCAAAGGCTAAAAGTTGAGTATTTTCAGTATTTATTAGTTTCGATTTTAAATAAAACGTGTTTGAAGAATTTACTTTTTGAAGCATATTATTACGAACACTATCATTCACCCTATGTTGATATCCTGCTTCTACAAAAACATTTGTACTGTCGCCAATACCCGTAAAAACTTCATAAGCGCCAAATTTTTGACTTATAGGCGAAATACTATCTCGCAAAACATCTTTTATTTGATTGTCTTCCAAAGCAACCTTCCCGCCAACCCAAGCTTTTTCAAAAGAATAAGTTGTTGTATTATTAAATCTCAAAAAATTTGAAGAAATAGAAACGCCTTTGCTATTTAATAAACTTCCGTTTGTGTGTAATCTAAATTTATTCAGCTTTACTTCTGAAACAATTACATGGCGTGTTCCGTTAAAGTTTTCAGAGTAATTCAAATTCTGAAATTCATAACGGCCACCTCCAATTTTTGGTTGTAAAATTTCAAATCCTCCAACAGCAAAACTTTGATTTCCTATAGGATTAATAAGATTCCAATCTCTGTTAAATTCAATGTTATAAAGTCTTTCTACAGTTCGAAAATCTTTTTGAACAAAATCTAACGAGCCAAAAGCATCTATTTTTAAGGTATCTGCTGTTTTTAAAACCTGTTGTTTAAAAGCCAACCTTCCTGCAAAACCATCGTTGTTGCCATCATCAATATCGCTAAAAAGATTCAGGTCGTTTTTACTACCTGCAATTTCAAAATCAATAAGCGTTTTTTCGGAAGGATGATAGCTTCCGTTTAGACCGCCAACTTGCAATTTTGTAGGAGCATTTAACCGAATAACAGGGTCGTAATTCCCTTGTAACACACCATTTACAGGAGCTCTATATTCAAAAATACGGCTTATAGCGTTGTTGTCGCCAACTACATAATTACCGCTATTATTGCCCACAAGTGAAAACCGAACACTAAAAAGTTCATCCTCAGGATTGTTTGAAAACACGAATATTTCTTCGCCATTTACAATTTCCTTTTTATAAAGAATTTTGTTTTCAGAATACGTATCTGGCACTGCGGAAGGAGCGATCATCAAATCCCTATCATCGCCCGCCGCCTGTAAGATAGCTACTTGTTCTTTAGTAAGATTTTGCTGCAACGGTTGGTTTTTCGCATCATTTTCAGAATAAATGTAAACGCCCAAATCTAGCTTTTCACTTGTGTAATTTCCGCCACCGTACCCTATAAAACGTGAGTAACTTCTATCGGTATATTGATATTCCACCGAAATACGCATATCGCTAGTTATAGGGTACGTTGGGTTAAATTTCAGTTCGCCAGCGTTGTAATCTATTACGTAATCTTCGTTTTCGCCCCGTTGCAAAAGCAATCCGTTTACATAAACTCGCTCACTTCCTGAAACCACCAAAATATACAGTTCGCCGTTGGGACCAACTAATTTATAAGGCCCTTGATTTCCTTCCTGCCCAACAAATTCACTTTTTGAGAAAACGCCACGCACCAACGCACCCGAAGCAAAAGCTGAAATTTTAGAGCCATCTTCATTATTAAACGTTACTCCAAACGAAATTCCCTGTACTTTTTTTGTAAACCTTCCAAAATAACTATTGTTGTTTTGAAGATCAATATCGCCCGCACGAATGTTCCAGTTTTTGCCAAAAAGTTCTATAAAAATTTGATCAAATTCATTTAAACTCTGCGAATAACCGCCTTCCTGCGAGGGGATGTTTGCATCCTGAATAGAAGCACGAATAGATACTTTTTCGCTCAGTTTTCCAGTAATTTGCAGGTCTAGCTGACTGTTTACAACCGCATTTTGGTTGTTACCAATGGTAATACCTCGCGAAATACTTCCTGAAGTATTCAACCCATCAAAAGGGGTGAAAATATTTTGATTGGTACTTTCCTGTAACGAATATAATTTGTTAATCCGCCCCGTATTTTCAACAATTATTTTTGGGTCGAGTGAAAAATAATCACGCGTTAAAAAATCGGGATACTGTAAATATTGAATGGTTAGCGAATCTTGTTGCTGCTGAAGTTCTTCAGAAAAAATAATACTTCCTTTTTTGAAATCTATTCGATAGCTGAAAGGATTTGGCGCATTTCCTTCTTTATCAAGTATTTGAAAACGCTTCGGGTTAATTCCTGCGCTATCAATTACTACAGTATCTCTCACTGCAATTTTTTTCTCTTTATAATTTGAAGTAATATCCTGCGCATAGCCAGTGGCTACAATAAATAACAGAAAAGCAAGCAAGTAAAACTTCATCAACTATAAAACTAAACGTTTGGGTTTTTATTTTGTCGGTAATTAAATGATAACCTTTTATAATTTGGTTGGTGTAAAAATACAATCTTCTTTACTTTAGCGATTCATAGAAATTCACAAAGAAAAGTCTTTTATTTTGAAAATAATATCATACAACGTAAACGGAATTCGCGCTGCAATGCGTAAAGGATTTATTGAATGGCTACAAGCCGCAAACCCAGATGTAGTATGCATTCAGGAAACGAAAGCCAATATGGATCAAGTAGAAGTTGCCGAAATTGAAAATGCTGGCTACCCTTATCATTATTGGTTTAGCGCCCAAAAGAAAGGTTATAGCGGCGTAGCAATTTTTTCAAAAACAAAACCTAACCACGTAGAATATGGTACTGGCATTGAGCATATGGATTTTGAAGGACGTAATATTCGCCTAGATTTCGACGATGTTTCGGTAATGAGTTTGTATTTGCCAAGTGGAACAAACATAGCTCGTTTGGAGCATAAATTTGGTTATATGGCCGATTTTCAAAAGTATATTGATACTTTGAAAAAGGAAATTCCAAACTTGGTTATCTGTGGCGACTACAATATTTGCCACGAAGCCATTGATATTCACGACTCTGTTCGTAATAAAAACGTTTCAGGATTTTTACCTGTGGAAAGGGAGTGGCTGGATGGATTTATGAAAAGTGGATTTATTGATAGCTTTCGTCATTTCAATAAAGAACCAGATAATTATACTTGGTGGAGTTACCGTGCGAACGCCAGGAACAACAATAAAGGTTGGCGGATAGATTATAATTTGGTTTCGGAACCTTTGCGGGATAATTTAAAACGAGCCGTTATTTTGCCCGATGCTATGCATAGTGATCATTGTCCGCATTTGGTTGAATTGGAATTTTAATAGAATTTAGACCTAACAGGAGATTGCTTCGTGCCTCGCAATGACGCCTGTTAGGTCTCATCAAAACAAAAAGATGAAATACACAATCTTACCAAACACAAATTTAAAAGTAAGCAAACTCTGCCTCGGCACCATGACTTGGGGACAGCAAAATACTGAAGCTGAAGGTCACGAGCAGCTCGATTTTGCCATTGAAAAAGGTGTCAATTTTATAGATTGTGCAGAAATGTATCCCATACCTGCAAACCCAAAAACACAAGGAACGACTGAAACTTATCTAGGTAATTGGTTGGTAAAAAGAAATAAAAGAGAAGACTTGGTTTTAGCTACAAAAATTGCTGGGCCCAGCCGTTCGATGGATCATATTCGGAATCCGTTAGATTTCAGTAAAAAATCTTTGGAAGACGCCATCAATAAAAGCTTAAAACGGTTACAAACCGATTATATAGATTTATACCAACTACATTGGCCAGAGCGCAACACCAATTACTTCGGACAGCTTGATTATACACATAATGAAGATGAAATGTGGAAGGATAATTTTGCTGAAGTGCTTCAAAATTTAGAAGAATTTGTAAAAGCAGGAAAGATTCGCCACGTTGGGCTTTCAAACGAAACACCTTTTGGATTAATGCGCTGTTTGGAAGAAGCTCGAAAGGGAAAGTTGAAAATAGTTTCCGTTCAAAACCCTTATAATTTAGTAAATCGCAAAGATGAAATTGGTTTATCTGAAATCCTTCAACGCGAAAATGTGGGCTATTTACCCTATTCACCTTTAGGTTTTGGAACACTTACTGGAAAATATTTAAACGGAAATGTTGATGAAAATTCACGCTTGAATCAGTTTAAGCAATACAACCGTTACAGCAGCAAACCTGCTATGGAAGCGACTCAACAATATTTTGAAATTGCTAAAAAGCACAATTTGAGTTTTACACATTTAGCTTTGGCTTTTATACTTCAGAAGAAATTTGTAACCGCCCCAATTATTGGCGCAACATCAATTGAACAACTTTCAGAAAATATTGAAAGCATTAATGTTTCACTTTCAAAAGAAATTTTGAAAGAAATTGATGCGGTTCACAGCCAGATTCCAAATCCCGCGCCTTAAACAAACGCGCTATAACCAGTAATCGCTCTACCAACTATACTCACTACAGATAGGAACCCGAAAAATCGGGTTTAATAATTTGAAAAT
>CAZFUX010000002.1:0-27221 GCA_964522085.1 uncultured Aequorivita sp. | reverse complement strand
AAAAAATCAAACTAGAAAAACGAAACAAATCTAGAAAGACTATTGCAACGGTCTTTAAAGTGTATATTTGAAGCGTTAATGGTACTAATGAGAAAAACGATACTTCTTTTTATTTTAATTATAATGCCTTTTTTAGGAAAGGCACAGTCTAAAAGTATAACTATTTATTGGGGTGATGAAAGCACTGCTTCCAAGAGTTTTGGGGCGGTAAAGCCTTCTGGGGCTTCTGCTGATATGGCTTCGGATATACTAAATCTTCAACTAGATAAAGCAGCTTCTAATTTTATAACCCAGTGGAAAGATGAGGCTTTTGCCGATAAAAATTCCGTAACGGTAACAAATGTTAGATTTGGTTCAGTTTCTTCTGAAGAACTGAACAAAATTACTCTTGAAGCTATACCAAGCAAGCTAGAATATACAATTTTAAGCACTATGGGTAGAGATGTGCTTTATACTATTTTTAGTATTTCTCCCATTATAAAAAATAACGGAAGCTACCAAAAGGTACTTTCTTTTGAAATAAGTTATAAATATGGCGCACAGCGCCGAAACGATCCACCGCCAATAACCAATTCTGTACTTGCAACGGGAAGTTGGTTTAAATTTAAAGTTGAAAAAACTGGTGTTTATAAATTAGATAAAACATTCCTAAACAGCTTAGGAATGAATACAGACGGAATAGACCCTCGTAATATTAAGGTTTATGGTCACGGCGGAAAATCATTGCCTCTATTGAGTAGAAAAACACTTTTTTTCGATATTCCAGAAAATGCCATACAAGTTATTGGTGAAGATGATGGTAGTTTTGATGGCGGCGATTATGTTTTGTTTTATGGGAGCAACACACAAGGCTATGTTAGGGAGAATGACTCTAACCTAAATCCATATAGCGACGATTCCTATTATTATGTTACCGCAGATGGAGCGCCAGGAAAACGTGTAATGCCAATGGTAGAGCCTACCGGATCAGCAAATTTAAACATTACTGAATTTGATGATTATCAATTTCATGAACAAGATGAATACAGTCCAACCAAGCTAGGAAGAAAATGGTTCGGAAACCGTTTTGATATTGAAGATGAACAAAGCTACAATTTTGAATTCCCAAATATTGTAACTGGCAAACCTTTGAATATAGTTATTAAAGCTGCTGCGGCTTCAGAAAGTGCAACATCGTTAGCTGTTTCCGTAAACAGTACAAGTTTAGATCCATTAGATTTTACACCATTAGGGAAAGATGATCTGCTTAGGTTGAGAGATAAAACGTATGAAATTCTTTCAAATAATGCAACTATTACGGTAGATCTGGCATTTAATAATGGCAGCAACCCGTCCAGTATCGGGTATTTAGATTATATTGGTATATGGGCAATACGGCAGTTAGCAGGTGCGGGAGGTCAATTAAGATTTCAGTATAATGATGCTGCAACTTTATCAGGCATAGGCGAGTATCAACTTAGCAATGCCTCAGAATTTTCACAAGTTTGGGATGTAACAAATTTTCAATTTATTACATCAAAGCAAAATGAAGGCAATGCTGGGTCATTCGCTTTTAAACAAAATCTTGGCGAGCTTCGTAAATATGTAGCAGTAAATCCAAATGATTTTTACGTTCCTGCAAAAATTGCCCAATCTGTAGTTCAAAATCAAAATTTAAAAGGGACTATTTTCAATGACGAGTCTGGCAGCTTTAAAGATATAGACTATATACTTATTACTGCGCCATTTTTGCTTCAGCCTGCATTAAGACTTGCAATTCACAATAAAGAATTTCAAGGTTTAAACGTAAAGGTTGTTACCACAGATAAAATTTATGAAGAATTTAGCTCAGGTAGACAAGAAATTAGTGCCATCCGTAATTTTATGAGATACGTGTATTACAATGCTTCAGATCCTTCAAAAAGCGTTAAGTATTTAGGTATTATGGGCGATGCCTCGATTGACTATAAAAATAGAATTAGAAACAACAATAATATTGTGCCTACATACCAAACGCAAGGGGGGTTAAGTATTAGTTTCTCTTTTATGTCCGATGATTTTTTTGGTAGTATAGATGAAGATGAAGGAACTATTGGGGGTAATACCTATGAAAATGACAATGATATTTCTGCTTTACCCGATATTGATAAATTAGACATGGCAGTGGGAAGAATTCTTGTAGATAATGTTTCTCTCGCGAACGCTATGGTAGACAAAATTATTAGATACAATGAAAAATCGTCCTACGGTAATTGGCGTAATAATTTTGTACTTATTTCTGATGATGTTGATGAAGTTAGTGAATCTGTTTTACAAAAAAGATTAGATTCACTTGGCGATATTATATCATTAAATAAACCTTTTATAAATGTAAAAAAGATTCATTCAGATTCTTATCAACAAGAAGCATCGGCAGGAGGTAATCGTTATCCTGAAGTTAACGACGCCATTAAAAACGCTATTGAAGTAGGGGCAATAATAATTGATTATTTTGGTCACGGTGGTGAAGATGGATTTGCGCACGAGGTTATTTATACAAAAGGAGCAGCGCAAGAATTAAAAAATATAGACAATCTACCGTGTATAATTACTGTTACTTGCGAATTTACAAAATTTGATGACCCTCAGCGCATTACAGCAGGAGAGCTTACGTATCAAAACAGAGAAGGAGGCGCTATATCACTAGTTACTACCACAAGGGCGGTTTTTATTGGTGAGGGAGTGAAATTAAATGATAAATTAGGAAACCACTTATTTGGATATGATAGAGAGGTTCCTGTGCCGCCTGGGGAGGGACTAAGATTGGCGAAAAACGAAACTTCAGGTACTTTAAGGCGCGTTATATTTTATATTGGCGATCCAGCAATGCCACTTGCATTTCCCAAACAAAGTATTCGGTTAACTGCATTAAATGAAGAGCCAATAGCACAAACTACAGACACACTAAAAGCATTGAGTAAAGTAAAATTTGCAGGCGAAGTGGTAAATGAAGCGGGCACACTAATGGCAGACTACAACGGTGTTCTTGAGGTAAAGGTTTTTGATAAAAATGTAATGCGCCGAACTTTGGATAATGATAACCACGGTATCTTTATGGATTTCATAACCTTAGGTGAAGGTATCTTTAACGGCCAAGCAAGTGTAACCAATGGTGCTTTTGAATTTGAATTTGTAGTACCACGAGATATACAAATACCTGTAGGTAAAGGAAGAGTAAGTCTTTACGCTAAAAGAGACAATGCGCTGGAAGACCAAACAGGTGTAAACCTGGATATAAATGTTGGTGGCCTGAATGAAAATGCACCCGAAGATAACGAAGGTCCATTAATAAGGCTTTATATGAACGATGAAAGCTTTGTGTCTGGAGGTATTACAGACGATTCTCCAATATTATTAGCAAAGCTAGAAGACCAAAATGGTATAAACACCGCAAGCGGAATTGGCCACGATATAGTGGCAATTCTGGATGGTGATGAATCTAACCCATTTCTATTAAATGAATATTACCAAGCCGAAGTAGACGATTACACAAAAGGAAAAACTTATTTCAAATTCCGTGATTTGGAGGATGGTTTGCATACGCTTACACTAAAAGCTTGGGATGTTTATAACAATTCATCTACTGCCGATATACAATTTATTGTTGCGGGTAGCGGTAGTTTAGAAATTTCCAAAGTACTCAATTACCCAAACCCTTTTGTAAACTATACCGAGTTTTGGTTTAACCACAATCGCCCAGACGAGACACTAGATGTACAAGTGCAAGTATTTACCGTTACTGGAAAAGTAGTTTGGACCAAAAATGCCGCTATACAACCCTCAGGCAGTTATTTATGTCGTGAAATTACGTGGGATGGTCGTGACGATTTTGGAGATCGTATAGGAAAAGGTGTATATATTTATAAGATAACTGTAAGATCTGCGTTAACCAATCAGCAGGTTGAAAAATTCGAGAAACTCGTCATCCTTTAAAAATTAAATTTATATTTGCTCAAAATTAACTTTTATGAAGAAATTACTTATCCCAATTTTAATAGGCCTTGTGGCTTTTAAGTCTATAGCACAAGATGATATAGAAAACTTTAACCCAATAACCACAGGTGTTCCATTTATATTGATAGGTGCTGATCCGCGCTCAGGTGGTATGGCGGATATAGGTGTTGTAACCTCTGTTGATGCTTTTTCGCAGCAATGGAACCCAGCAAAATATGCTTTTTCATTATCAAAACAAGGTGTTGGTGTAACATATACGCCTTACTTAAACAAGTTGGTTAACGATATATTTTTAGGAAATGTTACCTATTTTAATAGATTGAATGAGGCTAGTGCCGTTTCTGCAAGTTTCCGGTATTTTAGTGCTGGTGAAATTACACTTCGCCAAACACCTGAGGAAGAAGGGTTAGTTGTTAAGCCAAACGAACTTCTATTAGATTTAGCCTATTCACTTCGTTTAAGTGAGCGTTTCTCTTTGGCTGTTGCTGGTAGGTATATTCGTTCAGATTTAAAATTTGGATTTAATAATGAAGATGCATCAGCCGCTAACTCTGTTGCTGTAGATATTGCAGGATATTACCAAAGTGAAGAAATACCGTATGACAGTTTTGATGGTCGTTGGAGATTGGGCTTCGATTTTTCAAACATTGGGCCAAAGCTAAAATATAGCGATGGAGGTTCCGAAAGCAATTTACCAACAAATATGGCACTTGGAGGTGGATTTGACTTTATTCTTGATGAATACAATAAAGTTGGTGTTTCATTAGAGGTGAATAAATTATTAGTTCCAACGCGTCAAAATCCAGATTTAAATGGTGATGGTGAAGTAACTTCTGAAGAGAGAGCTCAAGCAAACCTAGATTATGAAAAGATAAGTTTTGTTTCAGGAATTTTTGAATCTTTTAGCGATGCTCCTGGAGGTTTCAGCGAAGAGTTAAAAGAATTTACTTGGGCATTAGGTGCAGAATATTGGTACCAAGATGTATTTGCTTTTAGAGCAGGTTATTTTAATGAAAGTGATATGAAAGGTGGTAGAAAATTTGCTACAGTTGGAGCAGGTTTCCGTTACACGGCTATTAATATAGATATTTCATATTTATTCTCAACATCCAAATTGGCAAACAGCCCATTGGACGGAACGCTTCGTTTTGGACTTACCTTTAACTTTGGCGATACCTACGACGAATATTAATAATTTTTAAAAAAAATCTCTTTAGAAGTTTTTGAAACAATTTCAGAACTTCCAAAAGACATTCAAGAATTAATGAATAAGGCGCAGCAAGCACGTAACAATGCTTATGCGCCTTATTCGCGTTTTAAGGTCGGAGCAGCACTTAAGCTTTCTTTAGGAAAAATTGTTATTGGTAGCAATCAAGAAAACGCAGCCTATCCCTCAGGCTTATGTGCAGAAAGAGTTGCTGTATATAGTGCTGGTGCAAACTACCCGGACCAAACAATAACAACACTCGCCATAACTGTTAAGGCAGAAAGTCGTGAAGTGAAAGAAGCAATTGCGCCTTGCGGTGCTTGTAGGCAGTCCTTAGCAGAATACGAACAAAAACAAAAATCTCCCATAGCTATCTACTTTATGGGCGAAACTGACGAAATCATAAAAGTAGCTTCGGTAATGGATTTATTACCCTTGGGCTTTGATACCAAATATTTATAAAATTCTAAGCACTAAATTCCAAAAAGTGTAATCATTGTTTTTTTGAAAGTTGTTTTTAGAGATTTATTTGGAATTTGAAATTTGGAATTTGTGATTTCACTTTTAAAAGTGCTATTTTTGTTATCCTTGAAATAAAAGTATAGATGAAAAAAATCACCAAAAAAACGTATCTAGATTGGTACGAGAACATGCTCTTTTGGCGCAAGTTTGAAGACAAACTAGCGCAAGTATATATCAATCAAAAAGTAAGAGGGTTTCTACATCTCTACAATGGTCAGGAGGCTGTATTAGCAGGCGCTTTGCATGCTATGGACCTTACCAAAGATCGTATGATAACTGCTTACCGAAATCACGTACAACCTATCGGGATGGGCGTGGATCCTAAAAAAGTAATGGCAGAACTTTACGGAAAAGATACAGGAACCTCTCACGGTTTAGGTGGTTCAATGCATATTTTTTCTAAAGAACATCGTTTTTATGGCGGTCACGGTATTGTGGGTGGGCAAATTCCACTAGGAGCTGGTCTGGCTTATGCCGACAAATATTTTGATAGAGGAGCAGTAACCCTAACTTATATGGGCGATGGCGCCGTACGTCAAGGTTCACTTCACGAAACATTTAACCTTGCTATGCTTTGGAAACTTCCAGTGGTTTTTTGTTGCGAAAATAATGGGTATGCAATGGGAACCTCGGTTGCCCGTACTGCAAACCACACAGATATTTGGAAACTTGGTCTTGGTTACGAAATGCCTTGCAAGCCAGTAGATGCAATGAAACCTGAAGTCGTAGCAAAAGAAATGGACGAAGCAATAGCACGCGCTCGTCGCGGTGATGGTCCAACGTTTTTGGAGTTAAGAACCTATCGTTACCGAGGTCACTCTATGAGTGATGCTCAACATTATAGAACGAAAGAGGAGGTTGCCAAAAAACAAGAAGAAGATCCAATTAGCTACGTGCTTCATCAGATTTATGAAAATAAATGGGCAACAGAAGCTGAAATAAAGAAAGTTGATAGTAAAGTAAAGAAAATGGTTGAGGAATGTGAAAAATTCGCAGATGAATCTCCATATCCAGACAAAAATATTATGTTCGATGCAGTTTACGAACAGGAAGAATACCCTTTTTTATCAGATAAATTATAAATTAAATATAAAGTATTGATTATTGCATATTGGATTTCAATTCTTACCTTAAGACCTCTTCTTAAAGTATTTGTCTAAAATCTAATGTCTAAAATCTAAAATCTACTAAAAAAATGGCAGAAGTAATAAACATGCCGCGATTGAGCGACACGATGGAAGTAGGAACAGTAGCAACATGGCTCAAAAAAGTTGGCGATACTGTAAGCGAAGGCGATATTCTTGCCGAAATTGAAACCGATAAAGCCACGATGGAATTCGAGTCCTTTTATGAAGGAACGTTACTTTACATAGGTGTTCAAGAAGGCGAAACAGCACCTGTTGATACGCTTTTAACTATTATTGGTGAAAAAGATGAAGATATTTCAGATTTAATTGGTGGGAAGTCTTCTGAAAAAGTTGAAGATAAAACGAAAGCCAAAGAAGAAAATTCAAAAGAAGACTGGTCATCTAGCGGAGCCGAGATTCCAGAAGGCGTTGAGGTAATTACAATGCCACGTCTAAGTGATACAATGACGGAAGGAACTGTTGCCGCTTGGCTTAAAAAAGAAGGAGATAAAGTAGATGAAGGCGATATTCTTGCTGAAATTGAAACCGATAAGGCCACAATGGAATTTGAATCATTCTACACTGGAACGCTTTTAAAAATTGCGGTTGGTCAAGGAGAATCTTCGCCAGTTGATGCTGTTCTTGCCATTATTGGTCCAAAAGGAACGGATGTTTCAGGTATTATTGAAAGCTTCGGAAAGGGAGCTAAACCTTCAGATAAAAAAGAAAAAGTTTCAGAAGTTAAAGAAGAAAAGAAAACTTCAGAAAAAGTAGAAGCTAAGAAGGAAACTTCTTCAGATAATAAAATAGATACTTCAAAATCTACAAACGAAGGTCGCATATTCGCTTCGCCTTTAGCAAAAATACTAGCTGAAGAAAAAGGAATTAACCTACGCCAAGTGCAAGGAAGTGGTGAAAACGGGCGTATCGTTAAAAGTGATATTGAAAACTATCAGCCAGCAGCAGGTGGCGGACAAGCATACGTTCCAGTAGGAGCAGAAAGTTTTGAGGAAGTGAAAAACTCCCAAATGCGCAAAACGATTGCCAAACGTTTGGCTGAATCTAAATTTACCGCTCCAGAATATTATTTAACAGTCGAGTTAGATATGGATCATGCAATTGCAGCGCGCGAAGCAATAAATGCCGATCCTGATGTAAAAATATCATTCAATGATATGGTTATTAAGGCGTGTGCAATGGCACTTCGCAAACATCCGCAAGTAAATAGCCAATGGACGCCGGAAGCTACAAGACTTGCAAAGCATATCCATATTGCCGTTGCTGTGGCCATTGATGAAGGCTTGTTGGTGCCTGTATTAAAATTTGCAGACCAAATGACGTTCTCACAAATTGGCGGACAAGTTAAAGAACTTGCAGGAAAGGCGCGAAGCAAAAAGATTACGCCAGCAGAAATGGAGGGAAGTACGTTTACAGTTTCTAACCTTGGAATGTTCGGAATAACTGAATTTACTTCAATTATAAACCAACCAAACTCTGCAATATTATCTGTTGGAGCAATTGTACAAAAACCAGTGGTGAAAAACGGACAGATTGCAGTTGGTAACACAATGATTGTAACCTTAGCCTGCGACCACAGAACGGTTGATGGCGCAACAGGAGCAAAATTCCTACAAACGTTACGACAGTATATTGAGAACCCTGTTACGATGTTTGTTTAAAAAAAATTATTAATTATAAAAATCCCGATAGCTTCAATTTTACTGAAACTATCGGGATTTGTGTATATTTAAAAGATGAAAAATATAATAATAACAGGAACATCAAGAGGCATTGGTTTTGAAATGGTAAAACTATTTTCAGAAGCTGGTCATAATGTTTTAGCACTTTCGAGGAATTCAAAACCTATTTCAGATTTAAATTTGAAAAACGTTACCGCATTAGAATTCGACATTGCAGATGAATCTGAAATTGTAAAGCTTTCCGCATACCTTCAAACAGGAATGAAAAGCGTTTCTATTTTAATAAACAACGCAGGCTATCTAGTAAACAAACCTTTTGCTGAAATTTCTGCTCAAGAATTTAAAAGAAGTTACGATGTAAATGTTTTTGGAGTTGCATACTTAATAAGAACTGTACTTCCTTTTATGAAGAAAGACGGACACGTTGTAAATATTAGCAGTATGGGTGGTATTCAAGGAAGCGTGAAGTTTCCAGGTTTGAGCGCATATAGCAGCAGCAAAGGAGCTATCATTACCTTAACCGAATTACTTGCCGAAGAATATAAAGAAATAGGTCCGTCGTTCAACGTTTTGGCATTGGGGGCTGTACAAACTGAAATGCTTGAAGAAGCCTTTCCGGGGTTTAAAGCACCACTTTCAGCAACTGAAATGGCGCAATATATTATGGATTTTTCGCTTGCGGCTAATAAATTTTATAACGGTAAAATACTTCAAATTTCTAGTACTACGCCCTAAAATTCTATGGTAGAAACTCTTGAAAAATATATTCCCCAAGCTTCCGTAGCCTCTGTTTTTGAGTTGATAAAAACTCACAACGTTCATCTAAAGATTGTAAACGAGCGCGTTACCCGTCACGGCGATTATAGAAAAATGCCAAATGGCCAACACCAAATTACAGTAAACGCGTCATTGAATAAATACCGTTTTTTAATCACTTTGGTTCATGAAATGGCGCATTTAGAAGCTTTTATAAAATATGGGCGACTAATAAAACCGCACGGATTGGAGTGGAAAGGTACTTTTCAACTTTTAATGCTTCCGTATTTGCGCCCCGAAGTTTTTCCCAATCAATTGTTACCGTTATTAGCACGGCATTTCAAAAATCCAAAAGCTTCTAGTGATACTGATGCTAACCTTGCTTTGGCGTTAAAACAGTTCGACCCAGAGAATGATAAAAACTATATCTTTGAAATTCCGATGGGTGCTCATTTTAGATTGTACAACGGTAAAATATTTAAACGCGGAAAGCAACGAGTAAAGCGCTTTGAATGTTTAGAAGTTGCCACAGGAAGAATCTATCTTTTTAATCCAAATACGGAAGTGGAGTTTTTGAAATGAGTATTGTAAATGAAATAGGCTTATGGGAATCAGGAAACAAGACTTAAGTATCTATTAAATGAAGAATGGTTGATGAAATCGCGAATTTGTCCTGATTCTTGGTTCATTTTGGTCCTGGCTCAAATTTTAAAATATGAATAAAGATTATTACGCAGTAATTATGGCAGGTGGAATCGGGTCTCGATTTTGGCCTGTTAGTACACAAACATTTCCTAAACAATTTCACGATATGTTAGGGACTGGACAAACGTTACTGCAAAAAACTTTTTCGAGACTTAATAAAATTATTCCTTCAGAAAATATTTATATTCTTACCAATGAAAGTTATCTGGAAATTACGTTGAAACAATTACCAGAAATTTCAGAAAAACAAGTGGTTTTGGAGCCTGCAATGCGCAATACTGCGCCTTGTATTCTACTTTCAGCCTTAAAAATTAAAAAACAAAACCCTAATGCCTTGATGCTTGTTGCGCCAAGTGACCATTGGATTGAAGATGAAATAGCTTTTACAAAAGATGTGCAAGCCTGTTTTGATGCCGCACAGCACGAAGATGTTTTACTCACCTTGGGTATTGAGCCAACCTTCCCTAATACAGGTTTTGGTTATATTGAAAGTGATAAAAACGGAGCTTCAGAAATAAAAAAAGTAAAACAATTCAGAGAAAAACCAGATTATGAAACTGCAAAGCAATTTTTAGCTGCTGGTAATTTTCTTTGGAATGCAGGTATTTTCATTTGGAGTGCCAAAAGTATAGTCGCTTCTTTTGAGAATTATTTAAGTGAAATGAATTCTTTATTTTCAAAAGGAATACCAGTTTTAAACACTTCAGAAGAAAAACATTTCATTGAAAAAAACTATTCCGAAGCCGAAAACATTTCCATAGATTATGGAATACTTGAAAAGGCTGATAATGTTTATGTAAAAAAAGCTGCTTTCGATTGGAATGATTTGGGTACTTGGGGTGCGCTTCACGATAAATTGGAAAAAGATGAAAATGAAAATTCAGTTGTAAATGCTGAAACTCATCTTAAGGATTCCAAAAACAATATGATATTTACGGCGTCAAAAAAACTTGTAGTTTTAGACGGTATTGAAGACTATATTGTGGTTGATAAAGAAGATGTCCTGTTAGTGTTTCCGAAGAAAAAAGAACAGGAAATAAAGGAACTCTTAAAAGATGTCTCAAATAAATTTGGTAAAAAATATTTGTAGATGGAAAATTCAAATAAAGAAAACATAAAAGTAACTCCAACCAACGATGAGGGTTTTGATCAAGTAAAACTAAATACGTGGCAAAGTATGAAAAGCTTTCTGAAAGAATTATTTGATATTAGGGCAGATACAGACCGTGATGCTACTATTGATGCTGTAAAAAAAGACATTTCATTTAAAGGCCACACGGCTTGGATTCTTATCTTTTCAATATTTGTGGCATCTATCGGGCTAAACGTAAGTAGTACTGCTGTGGTTATTGGAGCGATGCTTATTTCGCCCTTAATGGGGCCAATCGTAGGCATTGGGCTTTCTGTAGCTATTAACGATGTAGATACTTTAAAACGTTCCTTAATTAACTTGGGGGTAATGGTGTTTTTGAGTGTGCTTACAGCCTTTCTATATTTTAAACTTTCACCATTAACAGAAGAAACTCCAGAGCTTATTGCCAGAACGTATCCTACAATTTTGGATGTACTAATAGCTATTTTTGGTGGTTTGGGATTGATTGTTGCAAAAACAAAAAGTGGCACTATTGCAAGCGTTATTTTTGGAGTTGCAATTGCAACGGCTTTAATGCCTCCTTTATGTACCGTGGGTTATGGACTTGCAATTGGTAACATGTCTTACGCCGGTGGAGCATTATATTTATTTACCATTAACTCAGTTTTCATTGCACTTTCTACTTTTATAGTTTCAAAAATATTGAGTTTTCCATTGGTGCGTTACGCCAATAGTCAAAGACGTAAAAGAACAGCACAAATTGCAACTTTAATTGCCATTGCAGTAATGGTGCCAAGTGTTTGGTTATTTGTAAAATTACTAGACGAGCAACTTTTTGAAAATAAAACCAAAGAATTTGTAAATACTATAGTGAAATATGATGGAGCCGAGGTTGTAAAATTTACACATGATTATGAAAATAAGAATATAGATGTTTACTTGATAGGACGCCCCGTTCCACAGGCTAAAATAAATGATTGGACGGCACAACTTGAAAAATCTGATAAATTAGAACAAACGCTTTTACGTGTATACCAAGGTGCAGATCAAACAGGCGAAATGGCTGAAAAGATTTCAGGCGAAATTAAAGCAGGTATTCTGGAAGATCTTTATGTGAAAAACGAACAGTTAATACAAGATAAAGACGAAAAAATTCGATTCTTAGAGAATGAAGTTGCGCTCATGAAAATACAGAATGTGCCTTTTAAGGAGTTAAGTGATGAGCTAAAAATAAATTATGAAAATGTTGAAACCTTCAGCTATTCAAACAAAATCACGACCAACTTTCAAAAAATCGATACACTGCTAGTAATTAATATTCGTTGGAAAAAAGAAGTTTCTGCTAAAGAACGAACTAAAGAATTGAAAAAAATAGAAACGTGGCTTAAATTTAAATTGAAATTAGATACACTTCAAGTTTCGCAATATCCATAAAAAAGTTATCTTTCTTTAATTTGAACTTCTCTGATTTTTTTGAAAAGATCTGAAGAATACACAAAATCAGTAATATCTTCATTTTCAGTTTTGAAAATTTGCTTGTTATCCCCTTGCCAAACTAATTTTCCGTTTTTAAGCAATACCACTTTTTCACCAATTTCCATAACCGAGTTCATGTCGTGGGTTACTACGATGGTTGTAATATCATTTTCGTGAGTTATATCTTGAATTAAAGTATCAATTAAAGTAGCAGTTTTTGGATCTAGTCCAGAATTGGGCTCATCGCAAAATAGATATTTTGGTTTGTTTACAATTGCACGTGCTATAGAAACACGTTTTTGCATGCCACCAGAAATTTCGGCAGGAAATTTTTTATTTACATTTTCAAGTTCTACACGTTTTAGAACTTCATTTACACGCGCAACCATGTCGGACTTTTTTTGTTTGGTAAACATTCGTAATGGAAACATCACGTTTTCTTCAATATTCATAGAATCAAATAGCGCACCGCCTTGAAAAAGCATTCCTATTTCTTCGCGTAGCTTTCGTTGTTGATCATCATCCATATCTTGTATGGCTTTGTCTTCATAATAAATACGACCTTGCTCAGGTTTAAAAAGACCGATAAGACATTTCAATAGAACGCTTTTTCCGCTTCCACTTCGGCCTATAATTAGGTTTGTTTTTCCTTTATCAAATTCCGTAGTTATTCCTTTTAGAATTTCTTCATCCCCAAAACTTTTATGTACGTCTTCAATTTTTATCATGAGCTTAAAAGGAGTTGGGTTATTATAAAGTTTGCAGCAATAATTAGCACACTAGTCCATACAAAAGAGTTTGTACTTGCCTTACCTACTTCTAGCGAACCACCTTTCATATAAAACCCTTGCCAAGAAGGTACTGTTGCAAGAATAAAGGCAAAAACAAAGGTTTTAAAGAATGCGTAGAATATTTGATATGGAATAAAATCTTGTTGCACTCCAGCGATAAAATCTGATGAACTAGTAAAGCCTCCATAAACTCCAGCTACCCAGCCACCTAAAATACCAAGAAACATTGCTATAACAATTAAAAAAGGATAAAACATTAAAGCAACTATTTTTGGAAAAACCAAGTAATTTAATGAGTTAACACCCATGACTTCCAACGCGTCAATTTGTTCCGTAACCCGCATAGATCCTATGCTAGAAGTAATGAAAGAGCCAACTTTTCCAGCCATAATTATGGAAATAAATGTTGGTGCAAATTCCAGAATAACAGATTGTCGTGTAGCAAAACCAATTAAACTTTCAGGAATAATTGGATTGTCCATATTAAGGGCTGTTTGTATAGCTACAACACCTCCCACGAAGAAAGATATAAATGACACAATGCCCAATGAACTGATAATTAGATCGTTAATTTCCTTAAAAATTAAATGCTTTAAAACAGATGTTTTGGTAAAACTACCAAATACCTTTTTAAGCATTAAAAAATAGGAACCAATATCTTGTAAATACTTCATATAATAGTTAACTAGGGCTAAAGTACTAAAATTAGTGTAGTGTAATTTATAAAAGAGCGTTAAGAATTCGGTACGCAGCAGTCAATATTTAGTAGCTAGTTGAATTTTTCTAGACCAACCCCGAATTAACGAATACCAAATTACTAATTAACAAACTCACTATTTAAAAAGTTCCATCATTTTATGATAAACCTCCGTGTTTTCGTAAATTCCATTAAAAAGAAATGCGCCCGGACCTTCGGCAAAAACAGGAACCATCGTTCCGGAATGTCCGCCAGTTGAAAAAGTTGGTTTTATTTTGTTGTAATCTTTCCCGTCCGATGATAAAGTGAATCCACCCGTTTCGTGGTCTGCAGTAGCTATTACAAGTGTTTCGCCGTTCTGTTTGGCAAAATCCAAGGCCACAGCCAAGGTTTTGTCAAAATCTAAAAGTTCTTGAATCAGGTAATCGGTATCATTGTTGTGGCCGCCCCAATCAATTTGGCTGCCTTCTACCATCAAGAAAAACCCTTTTTCGTTTTTTGAAAGTTTATCTAAAGCTAGTTTGGTTGCGTTTGGTAGAAAATCGCCACGACCTTCGCTAATCTTTGGCATGCCATTTTCGGCAAGTAGAATAATTTCGTTTTTATCACTCGGCGTTGTAGGCAGTTTGTCTGTAATAATTTCGTAGTCATTGGCTTTCATGGCTAATAATAAGTCTTTTCCGTCTTTGCGTTTGTTGAAAAATTTAAGTCCTCCACCCGCAAAAAAGTTAACACCACTTTTCGGGGCGAATTCAGTAATTTCCTCATACATTCTTCGGCTTTTTACGTGTGCATAAAAACTGGCTGGTGTGGCGTGTTGAATAGAAGAAGTTGAAACAATACCTGTTCCATATCCTTTCTTTACAAGATGCTCAATAATTGTAGGTACAGGAATTGTATCCTTATCAACCCCAATTGCGCCATTATACGTTTTAACGCCAGCAGAAAAAACAGTTGCGCCAGCGGCAGAATCGGTAACTAAATCGCTGGCAGAAGAAGTTTTACTTAAACCAATTGTATTGAAACGTTCAAAATTTGGCTTTCCATCTTTGTAATAAATGGCTGCAGAAACTTCGCTTAAACCCATTCCGTCGCCAATTAATAAAATGATGTTTTTAGGTTTTTTTAGTTCGGAAGAAATAGCTGAAACTGTATTATCGTTAACCTGAACAGAGAGGCAAGACGTCGAAACGATTGCAAATGATAGCAGTATTACGAGGTAGGAAAGCTTTATTTTCATTTGTATTTTTATTCATCAAAAATAAAGAAAATATTTACTTTGAAGTGTTAAGTAAATATTTTCAATGCTTAAAGATTGAGATTATATCTAAAAACTCCAATTTAACTGAAACCTAGTTTCTTGAAAATATTATTCCATCGCAGCTTTCTAATAAATTTTCCTTCTTCTTCGGAAACAATATATTCGAGATTTTCTTTTTTCGTTTTAAAATATCCTTGCATTGAATCTAAAAAAAAAGTAAAACTATTCTTTTTTGAAGCCAGTTTTGCCGAAGCGATTAATGTTAACCAAAAGCCATAACGCATTTTATAAAAAGCTTCGCCTTGTTTGTGCTTTGAAGTTTTGGTATAAACCTTTCCTGTGGGTTTTAAGTGCTTTACGTGCAATGAAGTGTCTGTCTTTATTTTCCAGCCGTGGTATTGTGCTTGAAGCTCGTCTACGGTATCCCAGCCCATAGTGTTTCTTAAACCGCTTATTTGTTCAAAACACTCTTTTCTGTATGCTTTCAATGCCCCACGAATGTGGTCTTTGTTGGTCAGGTTTTCCAAAAGCCATTCACCATTTTTTTCAATGTAACAAAAACCGCCAACCATTCCCACGGAAGTATCGTTTTGAAAAGCTAAAGCAATTTTTTCTAAATAATTTTTCGAAAAAATTAAATCTGCATCAAATTTGCAGATGATGTCAAAATCTTCATCGAGCATTTCAAAACCTTTGTAGAATGCATTGATTACTTTGCTTCCTGGTTCGTGAAATTTTTCAGAATTGTGAAACACACTTTCTATAAAAGAATATTTTTCTGAAAATTGTTCAATTATTTTTTGTGTTCCATCAGTAGAAGCGTCGTTTACAACAACAATTCTTTTTGGAAGAAAGGTTTGTTCCACCAGAGATTGAAGCGTTTTAGAAAGGTGTGCTTCTTCGTTATGAGCGGGGATGATGATTTGGAAATTCATTAAATGCGTTTAGCATAAACCAAATAATATCTTGGTGTAATTCTTCGAAGTATAGGTCGAATTCCTATTTTTTTAATCGGATTTGTAAACTTTTCACGATTCGCCATCCAGCTTTTTCGAGAAGCCAATCAAATTGCCAATCTTCAAACTCGTGATAATGACGGTCCCATTTGTCGGTTTTGCTTCTATATGCTGAAGCAAACCAAAGTTTTAAAGGAATGGAAGCGACCATTTTTTTTGCCTGAATATCTTTTAAAACATTGAAAGGTGAAACCAAATGCTCAAAAATTTCAAAAGCTGTGACTACGTCAAATGCTTCAGTTTTTACAATATTAGTTTCAAGGTCAAGATCTTCACCGCTGGAATTTGTAACGTTGAAGCCTTCTTTAGAAATTACTTCGTTGAGAAAACGTAGGGTGTGTTTGTATCTTTTTTTTGGAAACTTGCCTTCGTACATTATTTTAGTGCCTAAAGTTGGAAAGTTATAAGTGTCTAAAGTTTTAAAAAATGAGAGCTTTAAACTACTAAACCCTATAAACAATCGCATTAATATTCATTCCCGCACCAACGCTGGCTAAAATAACAACATCTCCTGTTGCAATGGAATGTCCTTCAAGCTCGCCATTCAACACCAAATCGTATAAAGTTGGTACCGTTGCAACACTACTATTTCCTAATTTATTAATGCTCATTGGCATAATGTTCTCGGGCGTAGGTCTATCATAAAGCTTGTAAAAACGGTTTACGATGGCTTCGTCCATTTTTTCATTAGCTTGATGAATAAATATTTTTTTTACTTCGTCAATATTAATTCCGCTGTTGTCCAAACAGGTTTTCATCGCGTCTGGCACATTGTTTAGTGCGAATTCATAAATTTTTCTGCCGTACATTTTTATGTAACGACGGCGATCCTTCTTTTCTAGATTGTTGCTTTCGCCAAAATAGATGAAATGTGCTTCGTCAAAAGCATACGTGGCACTAAAATGAGCTAGGATTCCGCCTGCTTCATCAGTAGCTTCAACAACTGCTGCGCCTGCGCCATCACTATAAATCATAGAATCGCGATCGTGCGGATCTACTACTCTTGAAAGCGCTTCGGCACCAATAACCAAACATTTTTTAGCAATACCCGCTTTAATAAAAGCGTTTGCTTGTATCATACTTTCAATCCAACCTGGGCAACCAAAAAGCATGTCATAACCAACACATCGTGGGTTTTGTATTTTAAGATTATGTTTTACACGAGTAGCAATACTAGGCACGGTGTCGCTCTGAACTGATCCATGTTTTACATCACCATAATTATGTGCTACAATTATATAATTAAGCTCTTCTTTATTTATTCCGGAATCTTTAATGGCGTTTTCAGCTGCAAAGGATGCGATATCTGAAGTGCTCATGTTTTTAGGAATATACCGTCGCTCCGCAATACCAGTAATAGCTTTAAATTTTTCAATGATAGTCTCATTTTCTTGGCCAAAACGGGTGCCATCTTCATTAAAAAAATGATGATTTCCGAAATGTTCATTCTTTGCAACCTCACTTGGAATGTAACTGCCTATGCCTGTTATTTTGACATTCATATTATTGAAAAGTTTCGTTAAAAGTAAGGAAAATTTCAGTATTCAGTATAGAGTAGTCAGTTATTTCTGACGATTGACTACTTCGTACTGCGTACTTTTTTAAGCTTCCATATATTCCTCAATAGGATTGCAAGTGCAAATCAAATTTCTGTCGCCATAAGCATCATCAACTCTTCTAATAGATGGCCAGAATTTATTATCTGAAACATATTCCAATGGAAAAGCTGCTTCCTGTCTGGTGTATGGAAAATTCCATTCATCAGTTGTAAGCATTTGTAAGGTATGTGGCGAATTTTTCAAAACATTGTTTGGCTCGTCTTTATCTGCTGCTTCAATTTCTTTACGTATTGAAATCATAGCATCACAAAATTCATCCAACGCCATTTTACTTTCACTTTCAGTTGGCTCTATCATTAACGTTCCTGCAATTGGGAAAGAAACTGTTGGCGCATGAAAGCCATAGTCCATTAAACGTTTTGCAATGTCGGTTACTTCAATTCCTTTTGCTTTAAAAGGGCGACAATCTACAATCATTTCGTGTGCTGCACGGCCTTTTTCGCCTGCGTAAAGTACTTCATAACTACCATTCAACCTTTCTTTTATGTAGTTGGCGTTCAAAATTGCGTATTGCGTGGCTTTTTTCAAACCATTTACACCAAGCATACAAATATAAGCGTAGCTAATTAAGCAAACCAACGAACTACCATAAGGAGCTGATGAAATTGCAGAAATAGCATGTTCACCACCTGTTTTAATAATTGGGTTTGAAGGTAAAAAAGGAACTAATTGCTTTGCAACACAAATTGGCCCAACACCAGGTCCGCCACCTCCGTGAGGAATGGCAAAGGTTTTGTGAAGATTTAAGTGGCAAGCATCTGCGCCAATAGCGCCAGGATTGGTTAAGCCAACTTGTGCGTTCATATTTGCACCGTCCATATAAACTTGGCCACCGTTTTCGTGAATTAGACTTGTTATTTCACGAATTGCAGATTCGTAAACTCCGTGTGTTGATGGGTAAGTAACCATCAAACAAGCAAGGTTGTCTTTATGTTTTAATGCTTTTTCGCGAAGATCGTTTACATCAATATTACCTTCTTCGGTAGATTTTGTTACAACTACTTTCATTCCAGCCATTACAGCACTTGCGGGGTTTGTTCCGTGTGCAGAAGCTGGTATTAAACAAATATTTCTATGTCCTTCGCCACGAGATTCATGATAGGCTCTAATAACCATTAAACCAGCAAATTCGCCTTGCGCACCGCTATTTGGTTGAAGGGAAGTTCCTGCAAAACCTGTAATTTTGGTAAGTTGTTTTTCTAGTTTCTTTAAAATCGTTTGGTAGCCTTCCGCTTGTTCCACCGGAACAAAAGGGTGCATATTGCCCCACATTGGGTCACTCAATGGCAACATTTCTGCGGCAGCGTTCAATTTCATCGTGCAAGAACCTAATGAAATCATAGAGTGGTTTAATGATAAATCTTTGCGCTCCAGTTTTTTAATATAGCGCATTAAATCAGTCTCACTATGGTATTTGTTGAAAACTTGCTGCTGAAGAAATTCAGTTTTACGAGCCACTTCCTTTGGTATTTTATTACCAGTTTCAAGCTCCGTTATTTTTTGGAAATCCTTTTTGATGGCTTCCGAAAAAATTGAAAGTATTTTATTCAAGTCTTTTACTGTTGTAGTTTCATTGATCGATATTGAAACCGTTTCGTCATCAGGATAATAGAAATTCACTTTTTTTGCTTCTGCCAAAAACTTAATTTTTGTGGCGTCAGTCTTTATTGAAATTGTATCAAAAAAAGTTTCATTAACTTGTTTAAAGCCTGATTTTTCCAAAGCATTTGCAAGTGTTACAGTACCATTGTGTACTTTTCTAGCAATATACTTTAATCCTTCTGAGCCGTGATAAACGGCATACATTCCAGCCATAACAGCTAAAAGAACTTGAGCGGTACAAATGTTTGAAGTTGCTTTATCGCGCTTAATGTGTTGTTCTCTGGTTTGTAATGCCATACGAAGGGCACGATTACCATCAGTATCTTTGGTAACGCCAATTATACGTCCTGGAATGCTACGCTTATATTCGTCTTTTGTAGCAAAGAAAGCTGCGTGCGGCCCACCATATCCTAACGGAATTCCGAAACGTTGCGTTGTTCCTACAACTACATCAACTCCAAATTTCCCTGGAGCTTCAAGCATTACAAGACTTAAAATATCTGCGGCAACGGCAACTTTTATTTGGTTGTCGTTCGCTTTTTCGATGAAATTTTTATAGTTGTAAACCTTTCCAGATCTGCTTGGATATTGAACAATTGCACCGAAAAAATCTTCAGAAAAATCAAAATCTTCGTGATTGCCAACAACCAATTCAATATTTAAAGGTGTAGATCGCGTTTGTAATAATGAAAGTGTCTGTGGAAGTATTTCTTCGGAAACAAAAAACTTGGATGCGTTGCTTTGTTTTTTTCCTTTTTCACGAACGTTGTAAAGTAGTGACATTGCTTCTGCCGCCGCGGTAGATTCATCTAAAAGCGATGCATTAGCAAGTTCCATTCCTGTTAAATCAGTAATTACTGATTGGAAATTAAGCAAAGCTTCTAATCTGCCTTGGGCAATTTCTGCTTGGTAAGGCGTATAAGCGGTGTACCATCCCGGGTTTTCCAAAATATTTCGTTGGATTACAGGCGGTGTAATGGACTGATTGTAGCCCAAACCGATATATGTTTTAAAAAGTTTATTTTTTGTGGAAAGCTCGGTAATATGCTCTAAATATTCCTGCTCACTCATTGCGGTGTCCAGATCTAATGCTTTTTTAAGCAGAATGTCGTCTGGAACGGTTTCGTAAATAAGTTGGTCAAGAGAGGTTGCGCCAACTGCTTTAAGCATTTCAGGAAGATCATTTTCCCGAGGGCCAATATGTCTTAATGCAAAAGAATCTGTATTCATAAAAGTGCCGAATTTTTAAACTCCGCATTCTTTGAACATCTATAACTGCTCAAAGAAACTAGGGGAGTGTCTTATAATTACTTATGGATTTTAAAATAAGCAGACTATTATATTTTAATAGTTTGCAATGCGGCGCAAAATTACAATTTTAAACGAGAAATTATTCATTTTTATAAGGTCGAAATCTTTAACTTTTCAACTAAATGGATAGGTTACTAACACTTTGGCTACTTTTGTTACTATGAAATTTATAAAGCACGTTTTTGCTTTCTACATAAATAGCAGTTTGCACGTTGCCTTAGCAGTCGTGGCATTATTGGCAATAACAGTTTTGGGGTTTAATTTAGAAGTGCCCTATGCTCTTTGGGGTTTTGTTTTTCTTGGAACATTAACTGGCTATAACTTTGTGAAATACGCAAAAGTTGCCGGACTTCACCATAGAAGTTTAACGAAATCTCTGAAAAGCATTCAAGTTTTTTCTGGGTTATGTTTTACGTTGCTTATTTTTTTAGTTTTCAAACTTTCAATCACTACACTTTTAGTTACGGCAGGGTTTGGCTTGGCTACTTTTTTATATGCCGTACCATTTGTGAAACATAAAAATCTGCGGAATTTTTCAGGAATAAAGATTTTTATAGTGGCTCTTGTGTGGGCAGGAGTTACTGTAATTGTTCCAATAGTTGCTTCAGAAAAAGCTATTGTTGGCGATGTAGTGCTCACTTTTTTTCAGCGTATTTTGATAGTTGTGGCACTTATTTTACCTTTTGAAATACGCGACGTGCCTTATGATTTATTAAATCTTAAAACTTTGCCGCAACAGCTTGGCGTTAGAAACACAAAATTATTAGGAGGATTTTTAATTCTGATATGTTTAAGTATCGAATTTTTTAAGGAAACTTCAGAAATGGCTTACATTTTAAGCCTTTTGGCTTTTTGCATGCTGTTGGGATGGATGCTAGCTATTTCGAAAACAGAACAAACACGTTATTTTTCTTCTTTTTGGGTGGAAAGTTTACCTATTCTTTGGTTTTTACTTTTTTTGCTTTTGAAACAATTTTAGGATTGTTGTTCGTTGTTTGTTTCTTGTTGAAGACGTGTTTTTATAGATTGTTTTTCTTCGGCCTGAAGGGTTTTAATGTTTGCCGAATTAATTGCATTTGTAAGTTTTGTATTGCGTTTGGAATGACTACGACACAATTTGCACATTAATAAATGCATCTTAAGCATTATAATATTTAAAAGGCTTGCCTCTTTATATTGACTTTTATCGCAAACCTCTGCGGCTTCATTACACTTTAAAAAAAACTTCATATTCTTTATTTAAACCAACTATCTTCAAGGCACTCAGCCATTGTTTTTCGTGCTCTATGGATTATTACCCACAGGTTAGACGACGTAATGTTATATTCTTTACAAATAGCTTCAGTATCAAAATTTTCAACGGTTTTCTTTTTGAAAATGGCGGCTTGTTTTTGTGGAAGTTTATCTAAACAATTTAAGATTGCCAGCCCAAGTTCTTCATTTTCCATTGTATTCTCCGCCGTTTTATCAAAAGGATCGGCGGCATTTTCTTCTAGCCAATCTCCTTCAGAATCTTCGTCGCGGTAATTAATATGTACCTCTGCCTTTCCTTTTTTGGAGTTTTTCTTTCTGTAGTGGTCAATTATCTTTCGCTTTAAAATTGAAATAAGCCACGTTCTTTCTGAAGCTTCACCTTTAAAGTTTTTTTTCGACTTTAATCCCGCCAAAAAAGTTTCAGAAATTAAATCTTGGGCAACTATGTGGTCATTAACCTTTACAATTGTGTAATTGTAGAGGTAATCTGCATAATCGTCAACCCATCGGTCTGGCTTCAGTAGTTCCAAAAGTATAGTTTTTAGTCTATTTTCAAAAATAGGGAAGTTTTAGAATATATAAGGAAATACTTGTTGTTTAGTTTGAAGTATAGCTTAATTGAACCAGACCTGACAAATTTTAAAAATCTGTCAGGTCTTTTTTGTTATAACAATCCCGCCCGTTTTAAAAGCGCTTCTGGATCTGGCTTTTGGCCACGAAACTTTACGTAAAGCTCCATCGGATCTTGCGTTCCACCTTGTGAAAGCACAATTTTTTTGAACTTATCTGCAACAGTTTTATTGAAAATACCTTCCTGTTGAAAATACGTGAATGCATCAGCAGCCAAAACTTCAGCCCATTTATAACTGTAATATCCTGCGGAATAGCCGCCTTGAAAAATATGTGAAAAAGCAGTGCTCATACAGTTTTCCTTCACATCTGGATAAAGCTGAGTATCGCCAAAAGCAGTGACTTCAAAATCTTTTACATCTTTAATTTTTGAAGGGTCAGAACCGTGCCAAGCCATATCTAACATTCCAAAACTTAATTGTCTAAGTGTCTGCATTCCTTCATGGAAAGTTGCAGAATCCTTTATTTTTTCAACGTATTCCATTGGGATTACTTCGCCGGTTTTATAATGTGTGGCGAAAAGCTCTAATGTTTCTTTTTCGTAACACCAATTTTCTAAAATCTGACTCGGTAATTCTACAAAATCCCAATAAACACTGGTTCCGGAAAGGCTAGGGTAGTGGGTATTTGCAAGCATACCGTGCAATGCGTGACCAAATTCGTGGAATAAGGTTGTTACTTCATTAAAAGTAAGTAGTGAAGGTTTGCTTGCCGTTGGTTTAGTGAAATTACAAACGTTAGAAATATGAGGCCTATCGTTTTTTCCGTTTTTAATTTGTTGAGGTTTAAAAGACGTCATCCAAGCGCCATTTCGCTTTCCGGCACGTGGGTGAAAATCTGCGTAAAAAACAGCAACTAACTTGCCTTCGTCGTCTTTTACTTCATACGTTTTTACATCTGCGTGGTATTTATCTATGTTTTGCACTTCTTCAAAATGAAGACCGAATAATTTTTTGGCAACCGTAAAAACGCCATTAATAACGTTTTTTAATTCGAAGTATGGTTTCAGCTTTTCATCATCTAAATTGAAAAGTTTCTGTTTTAGCTTTTCCGAATAATATGCGCCATCCCATTTTTCTAATTGGTCGATGCTATCAAGTTCTTTTGCAAAAGCCGTTAATTCTTCAAATTCTTTCTTTGCTGCAGGCTTTGCCTTTTCGAGTAATTCATTTAAAAATGACTTTACTTTTTCGGGTGTTTTTGCCATTCGCTCTTCCAATACAAAATTTGCGTGGCTTTTATAGCCCAATAAATTTGCGCGTTGGTGGCGTAGATTTACAATTTGAAGTACATTTTGTTGATTGTCTAATGCATCATTGTGAAAACCTTTTGCGCCAAAAACAATCGCCATTTTTTTACGCAATTCGCGATTGTCTGCATAGGTTAAGAAAGGAACATAACTTGGATAATCTAATGTGAAAACCCAACCTTTCTTTTCTTTCTCTTCCGCAGTTTGGGCAGCGGCTTCTATTACGCCTTCTGGTAATCCAGAAAGGTTCTTTTCATCAGTAATATGAAGTTCAAATTTATTGGTTTTAGCTAAAATGTTTTCCCCAAAAGTTAGGCTTAACTTTGAAAGTTCGGTGTCTATTTTGCGTAACTCCGTTTTCTTTTCTTCAGAAAGGTTGGCGCCGTTTCTTGAAAAAGCTTTGTATTTTTTGTCGAGCAGCATTTGCTGTTCTCTGGTAAGATTTAGTTCATCTTTTTGTTTGTAAACTGTTTTAATTCTTTCGAACAATTCTTCATTCAGCAACATATCATTACTGAATTCAGTAAGCATTGGTGAAATTTCCTGCGCTATTTTCTGTATTTCATCATTAGTTTCGGCACTGTTGAGGTTGAAGAAAATACTAGTTGTTCTTTCCAATTGTTCTCCTGTGTTTTCAAGAGCTTCAAGGGTATTTTTGAAAGTTGCGTCTTCAGTATTTGAAGTTATCGCGTCTATTTCAGCCTTCGTGTCTTCTATCAATTTGCTGATTGCAGGGAAGAAATGTGCATTTTCTATTTTAGTGAAAGGAGCAGTGTTGTATAATTCTAAAAGAGGATTGTTCATAACGTAGTTTCTGTTTGTAATTTACTTATGGTCGAAAATAATGCCAGAGGGGTAAAAAGCTAATGGCGACAAGAATTAATGATAGTACTATGCCAATTAGGCTGAGTTTCTTATAAGATTTAAATCCTTTTATTCCGAAGAAGACGCCAATGAGACCGATAATTAAAGCGGCCATTTTGTGAACTTTCGGAGTTACAATTAAGCTTGGCTCACTTAGTTGTTGATTTGCTTGAAGAATATTTACTTGCTGAGCAAAGTAATAGTTCATATAAATAATAAAGGAAATACCTATGCTGGCTACAATTATGGAATAAATACTGTGTTTCACTAATTGTTTTCTTTCATCTTTTTCGCGCCTTCTTCAACCTTTATTTTAAGGCTTTCTTTGTAGGCAATGATTTTATCTAAAACAGCTTTATCAGAAGAACCAATAATCTGCGCAGCAAGAATACCTGCGTTTTTGGCGCCATTAAGAGCAACCGTTGCAACAGGAACGCCTCCTGGCATTTGTAAAATAGAAAGAACACTATCCCAACCATCAATAGAGTTGCTGGATTTTACGGGCACGCCAATTATTGGCAATGGCGAAAGTGAAGCAATCATCCCTGGAAGGTGAGCCGCGCCGCCTGCGCCTGCTATTATTACTGAAATACCACGAGTGTGGGCGTTCTTTCCATAATCGAAAAGCTTGTCTGGGGTTCGGTGAGCGGAAACGATATCTACTTCCACTTCAATGTTGAATTCTTTTAGAATATCTACTGCGTCCTGCATTACTGGCAGATCGCTGGTGCTTCCCATTATTATTCCTACTTTACTCATTTGTTTCTTAGTTGTTGTGTGTCTGGTCGAGCGCAGTCGAGACCTACTTCTTTTTCGTAATTATGCTTAATAAGTACCTCTCGCCTGTACTTCGACTGCGCTCAGTACAGGCTATTCGAGGGGGCATTTTATTCACTTATAACTTCAATCGTTTTCTTAACCTCCTCAGCGATCTCTCTTGCTTTGTTGAGGTCTTTGTTTACTATGGTTACGTGGCCCATTTTTCTAAAGGGGCGGGTTTCTTTTTTGCCGTAGATGTGGGGCGTTACGCCTTCCATCGCTAAAATGTTTTCTATGTTTTTATAGACTACTGGGCCCGTGTGACCTTCAGCGCCTACTAAGTTAACCATTATACCACCTACTTTGCTGTCTGTATTGCCCAAAGGTAAGTTTAATATGGCTCTTATTTGTTGTTCAAATTGGTTGGTGTAACTAGCTTCTATGCTGTAATGACCACTGTTGTGGGGTCTTGGAGCTACTTCGTTTATTAGTATTTCGTCGTCTTCGGTTTGGAACATTTCTACTGCCAATAGACCTACATGCTTAAAGGCTTCAGAGACTTTGGTAGCTATCGCTCTTGCTTTAATTGCAATGGCTTCGTCTATTCGTGCGGGGCAGATTACGTATTCCACTTGGTTGGCTTCGGGATGAAATTCCATTTCTACAACTGGATAGGTTTTTACTTCTCCGGAAGGATTTCTAGCCACTATTACTGCCAATTCATTTTTAAAAGGAATCAATTTTTCAGCAATGCAAGCACCTTCAGATAGTGGAATTGTAGCTTCAGCATCGCGAATTAGACTCACGCCTTTTCCATCATAACCGCCTGTGCAACTTTTCCACACAAAGGGAAAATGTAATTCTTTGCGAACAATAGCTTCATTTAAATCGTTTTTATCTTTGTATACTTTAAAAGGTGAAGTAGGAATTCGGTGTTCTTTATAAAACTGTTTCTGCATGCCTTTATCCTGAATATTTCTAAGCGTTGCTGCGCTTGGATATACTTTTACACCTTCATTTTCAAGCTTTTCTAGCGCTTCAGTATTTACACCTTCAATTTCAAAAGTAAGTACGTCTACTTTTTTTCCGAAGTTGTAAACGGTTTCATAATCCATCAAGTCGCCTTGCTGAAAATGGTCTGCCGCTATACGGCACGGGGCTTCTGCGCTAGGATCTAAAACACTGGTGCGGATGTCCCATTTTCGGGTTTCGTAGAGCATCATTTTGCCCAACTGCCCGCCGCCTAAAATGCCGAGGGTGAAGTTGGTGGAGAAATAGTTCATATCAGTTGTCGGTTGTCAGTTTTCGGTTGTCGCTTTTGGCTTAAATTGAATGCAAAGATAGTAAAATGCTTAGTAGGTGAATGGGTGAGTTTGTGAGTTTGTGTGGTTGAATTATTGTAAACGCATACAATTGAAAATAATTGACCGAAATGTACCGCAATTTACCGAAGATGAACACAAAATACCGCTTATGACCGAATATGACCTTAAATGAAGTTGAAGGGGTTTTTTAGGGTGTATGTGCGGACGTTGTTCGAAAAAAATAGGAGGAAAGCTATACTCACTACACATAGGAACCCTAAAAATCGGGTTTAATAATTTGAAAAT
>CAZFUX010000001.1:0-29882 GCA_964522085.1 uncultured Aequorivita sp. | reverse complement strand
AAAGTGTAAACGATGTTTCTTTAACTTTGTAAACGATGTCCCTTTACCGTACCGTTCCTATGTGTAGTGAGTATATAACCAAGGTAATCCTAACAATTTATATGCTCAAAATATTTCTGGAGCACAGCAGCTTTCTAATGGAAACATTCTTTATTGCGACGGGCCAAAAGGAACATTTACGGAAATAAATACAAACGAAGAAAAAGTTTGGAACTAGGTAAATCCCGTATCTAACAATGGTATATTGACGCAAGGCTCTAATCCTGTGTAAAACAGTGTTTTTAAAAGTGAATTCTATCCTTCAGATTATTCTGGGTTTACTGGTCATTCGTTGGTAGCTGGCAGTATCATTGAAAATACAAATCCAATATCAGATTCTTGTACTTTGATTTTGGGAATTACTGATAATTCACTTGAAAGTAATGCTTTAAAAATCTATCCCAATCCTGCCAAGGATTTCATCAACATTCAATCAAATTTGATTATTGATACTATGAAAGTAGAATAGAAATCGATACACTTGGCAATGGCTTGTATTTTCTCAAAATTTCAAATAAAAGGGAATCAAAAACATATAAAGTGATTATAAATAAATAATCACTTTAATAAAATGCAAAAAACGCCTTTTGATTTCTCAAAAGGCGTTTTTTTATGTTTTAAGTCAGGGTTTTAACCCAATACTTCTTTTACTTTTTTTCCAATTTCAGCAGGAGATTCAACAACGTGAATTCCACATTCGCACATTACTTTTTTCTTTGCTTGGGCAGTGTCTTCACTACCACCAACAATTGCACCAGCGTGACCCATTGTACGGCCTACAGGAGCAGTTTCACCAGCGATAAAACCGATTACTGGTTTTTTAATTCCGCTTTCTTTGTACCATCTCGCTGCGTCTATTTCAAGTTGACCACCAATCTCACCTATCATTACAACGGCTTCACTTTCTGGATCGTTAATTAACATTTCTAAAGCTTCTTTTGTTGTAGTTCCAATAATTGGATCTCCACCAATACCTATTGCAGTTGTGATTCCAAGACCTTGTTTTACAACTTGGTCAGCAGCTTCATAAGTAAGTGTACCAGATTTTGAAACGATACCTACCCCACCTTTTTTGAAAACGAAGCCTGGCATAATACCAACTTTAGCTTCACCTGGAGTAATTACACCTGGGCAGTTTGGGCCAACTAAGCGACAATCTCTGTCTTTTATGTAGTTTGAAGCAGTAATCATATCTTTTACAGGAATTCCTTCTGTAATAGTAATAATCACTTTAATACCTGCATCAGCAGCTTCCATAATGGCGTCTGCGGCAAATGCTGGTGGCACAAAAATAATAGTTGTATCGGCACCTGTTTTTTCAACAGCTTCAGAAACTGTATTAAAAACGGGGCTGTCAAGATGACTTTGACCACCTTTTCCAGGGGTTACCCCACCTACTACATTGGTACCGTATTCAATCATTTGTTCGGCGTGAAAAGTTCCTTCACTACCTGTAAAACCTTGAACAATTATTTTTGAATTTTTATTTACTAAAACGCTCATTTTTAATTATTTTCTATTGGTTATTTATATTTTTTATTCAAGTAATATTATTGAATTTTTATTTCAGAATAACTGCAAAGATACAGCTTTGGGTAACGGTTTTAAAAGATATTAAACTTTTACTCTATGATAACTTTCATTTGTATCATCGTTATCAGTAACAGGTTGGCTTACTTGATATCCTCTGTAAATTTTTTCGTCTTTTACTTCCCAAATAGCAATGAAATGGGCTATTCCTAATTCTTCATCTGGATTTTCCATGGTACGAATATAATATTTGTAACGGATAGTAACATTTGCCCCATCTGCTAAAAGATGACTTACTTCTATCCTTAAATCATTATAGAATCTTCGAACTTCGTTAAAGAAGGTTACAATATTATTAAAATGCATTATAGTTAAGCCGCTGGGGCTGTTCCAAATCAATTCAATTTCAGGATGAAAAAAATGCTCTAATACGGTTTCATCTCTTAAAATATCAGATCTATAAAAATCCCTAACTAATTCTTTTGCTTTATTACTCATGATAATTTATCCAATTTTTCAATAATGTCTGGTATAAGCCTGATCGAGGCCATTTCTTTGTATTTTTTTATGAATTCATCTGCTGGTGTGCCAAAATATGATTTATGGCCTGGTAATGATTTGCTTACGCCGCTTTGTGCAGAAATTACGGCTTTTTCACCAATAGTTATTCCGCTAGTAATGCCTACTTGTCCCCAAATAGTAACAAAATCTTCAATTAAAACACAACCAGCTATACCAACTTGCGAGGCAATTAAACAACGTTTACCTATTACAGTATCGTGACCAACTTGTACTTGATTATCTATTTTTGTACCTTCGCCTATAGTTGTTGAGGCTGTTACGCCTTTGTCTATAGTGCATAGCGCGCCTAGATCTACATTGTTTTCTATAACGACATTTCCGCCACTTATAAGTTTATCGAATCCTTCAGGGCGGTTTTTATAGTAAAATGCATCGCTCCCCAAAATGGTTCCGGCGTGAATGGTTACGTTGTTACCAATAATTGTATTATCGTAAATAGCAACATTTGAATGGATTAGGCAATTAGTACCAACCTTCACATTGTTACCAATAAATACATTGGGCTGAATAATTGTTCCCTCCCCTATTTGTGCAGATTCTGAAATTACGCTGTTGGCTCTTTGAAAAGGTTTAAAGTGAAGTGTAAGCTTATTGAAATCACGAAAAGGATCATCAGAAATTAGCAATGCTTTACCGACAGGACAATCTACTTTTTTGTTGATGAGAACAATTGTAGCCTGCGATTGTAATGCTTTATCGTAATACTTTGGATGATCCACAAAAACAATATCTCCTGGTTGCACCACATGAATTTCATTCATGCCAAAAACTGGAAAATTAGCTTCGCCCACATAATCGGAACCAATTATGACTGCAATGTTTTCAAGCGTCTGAGGATTTGGAAACTTCAAAGTAAATGTATAATGATTATTGAATAAAGAATAATTTCAGAATAAAAAATATTAGCAATGCGCGCGATAAATCGCGAGCTTAATCTTTAATTCGTTCTTGATACTGACCTTTATCCGTATCAATTCTAATTTTATCGCCTTCGTTTATAAAAAGCGGAACATTAATTTCTGCTCCTGTTTCAACAATGGCTGGCTTTGTGGCGTTTGTAGCAGTGTTTCCTTTAACACCTGGTTCTGTTGATGTTACTTCCAAAACTACGTGTGCTGGCATATCTACAGAAAGTGGTGCGCCGTCTTCAGTATTAATAAGTACGGTAACTATTTCTCCTTCTTTCATTAATTCAGGAGTGTCTAGAATATCTTTCATTAATCGAATTTGTGAATAATCTTCTGTATTCATAAAATGGTAGAAATCGCCATCATTATAAAGATATTGGAACTTGTGAGTTTCTACACGCACGTCATCTATCTTATGACCTGCAGAAAAGGTGTTGTCTAAAACCTTTCCCGAGGTTACACTCTTCATTTTTGTGCGAACGAAAGCTGGACCTTTCCCTGGTTTTACGTGAAGAAATTCAATAATTTTATAAATATCGTTGTTGTAACGTATGCAAAGACCTTTTCTAATATCTGATGATGTTGCCATTCTTTTGGTTTGTAGTTAATTAATTGTTGTTAAAATTTTAATTTGAATTGAAATAACCTTTCATAATTCCTCGCTTTGAGTTTTTTATGAATTGTAATATTTCGTCACGCTCTGGCGTGGCTTCCATTTCGGCTTCAATTATTTCTGCTGCTTGTGAGGTGTTGTATTTTTTTTGATATAGAAGTCTATATATATTCTGTATTTCAGTTATTTTTTGAGGAGTAAAGCCTCTTCTTCTTAAACCTATTGAATTGATACCGACATAACTAAGTGGCTCCCGAGCACCTTTTACAAAAGGAGGAACGTCTTTTCTTACTAAAGATCCTCCTGTTACAAAGGCATGATTACCAATCATACAAAATTGATGAACGGCGGTCATCCCAGCCAAAACTACATGATCACCAACGGTTACGTGGCCTGCGAGTGTGCTATTATTGCTAAAAATACAGTTATCGCCTACGATACAATCATGAGCAATGTGGCAATATGCCATTATCCAACAGTTTTTTCCTATTACAGTTTTTCCACGATCTACAGTTCCTCGATTTATGGTAACGAATTCGCGAATCGTTGTGCCGTCGCCAATTTCAACTGTGGTATCTTCTTCTTTAAATTTAAGATCTTGCGGAATACCAGAAATTACAGCACCTGGAAAAATGTTGCAATTTTTACCTATGCGTGCACCTTCCATTATGGTTACATTACTTCCTATCCAAGTTCCTTCGCCAATTACGACGTTAGTATGTATGGTTGTGAAAGGTTCGATCACAACGTTTTTGGCTATTTTTGCGCCCGGATGGACGTATGCAAGTGGTTGGTTCATTTAAATATTTTTAGTTTTCACCATTTGTGCCATTAATTCGGCCTCAGTTACAAGTTTATCATTTGCATAAGCGTTTCCTTTCATATGTACAATACCTCTACGGATTGGAGATATTAATTCTAACACAAAAATTAATGTATCACCCGGATTTACTTGTTGTTTGAATTTTACATTGTTTATTTTCATAAAAAATGTAAGATAATTTTCAGGATCTGGAACGGTACTTAAGGCTAAAATCCCTCCTGTTTGCGCCATAGCTTCAACAATTAAAACACCTGGCATTACAGGTGCTCCTGGAAAGTGACCTACAAAGAATGGTTCATTCATTGTTACGTTTTTTAAACCAATAACGCTAGTTTCGGTCATTTCCATAATTTTATCTACCAACAAAAACGGAGGTCTGTGCGGAAGCATTGCCATTATTTGGTTTACATCCTTAACGGGAGGTTGGTTTATATCGAATTTTGGAATTTTATTTCGACTTTCTGCTTTTATAATTTTTGAAAGCTTTTTAGCAAACTGAGTGTTTACGTGATGGCCTGGTTTATTTGCTATAATTTTTCCACGAATGCGTGTTCCTATTAGCGCTAAATCGCCTATTACATCTAATAGCTTATGTCTGGCGGCTTCATTAGGGTAATGAAGTGTTAAATTGTCTAAAATACCGTTTGGTTTAACTGAAATCGTATCTTTTCCAAACGCTGTACGGAGTTTATCCATTGTGCTTGGAGATAATTCTTTATCTACATACACTATTGCGTTGTTTAGATCACCACCTTTAATAAGACCATGCTCTAACAACATTTCAATTTCATGTAAAAAACTGAAGGTTCTTGCATTTGCAATTTCGTCTTTAAAGTCTGAAATGTGCTTTAACGAAGCATTCTGAGTACCCAAAACCATTGTGCCAAAATCTACCATTGTGGTTACTTGGTATTCATCGGATGGCATTACGATTATTTCGCTTCCGGTTTCTTCATCTAAAAAAGAAATTACTTCCGTTACAATATATTCACCCCTTGCTGCTTCTTGCTCAACTACCCCGGCCTTTTCAATAGCTTCAACAAAAAATTTTGAAGAACCATCCATTATTGGCGGTTCAGAAGCATTGAGTTCCATGATACAGTTGTCCACTTCTAAACCCACCAATGCAGCAAGTACATGTTCTGAAGTTTGGATCTTTACTCCGCGTTTTTCAAGATTGGTACCACGTTGAGTGTTTACTACATAATTAGCATCTGCCTCGATTACGGGCTGTCCTTCCAAATCTATTCTTATAAAAGAATATCCATGGTTTTCAGGTGCTGGTCTAAAAGTTAATTTAACCTCTTTTCCTGTATGCAATCCTACCCCAGTAAGTGATATTTCCTTACCAATGGTGCGTTGTTTTACCACACTTTTATTCATTATCAAGTTTTTTTTCGACTGTATTTAATCTGTCCATAATTTTAGGAAGATTTTTGAAATGTACGTAACTTTTGTTAAAATCACTATGGCTCAATGCTGGTGTTCCCTGCAAAGTTTCATCATCCTTTATGCTCTTTCCGATACCACTTTGGGCTTGTATTTTTACATTATTGCCTATTGTTATATGTCCCGCAATACCAACTTGACCACCAATAATACAGTTTTTACCAATTTTGGTAGAACCTGCAATTCCTGTTTGTGCAGCAATTACGGTATTTTCATCAATTATTACATTGTGTGCAATCATTATTTGATTGTCTAACTTTACTCCTTTTTTAATTATTGTAGATCCTAAAGTTGCTCTATCTATAGTAGTACCTGCACCAACATCTACATTATCTTCTAAAATCACGTTGCCAGTTTGCGGCATTTTGTAGTACTCTCCCTGTTCATTAGGTTTAAACCCGAATCCATCTGCGCCTATCACCACACCACTATTTATTACACAGGATTTACCAATTATAGTTTCAGAATATATCTTGGCTCCTGTAAAAAAGGTTGTATTGTCACCCACAGTCACATTGTCTCCTAAATAAACATTGGGATAAATTTTTACATTATCGCCAATTATTACATTTTCTCCTATATATGCAAAAGCGGCTAAGTACAAATTATCGCCGTACTTGGCACTTTCTGAAATAAAGACCGGACTTTCAATGCCCATCTTATTCATTTTTACTTGGTTGTAGTAATCTAAAAGTTGGGAGAAAGCTTTATAAGCATTTTCTACTCTTATAAGTGTTGTCGTTAAGTTATCTGTAGCTACAAAATCATTATTAACAATGATTATCGAAGCTTGTGTTGAGTATATGTAATGAGTGTATTTAAGGTTTGCTAAAAATGTAAGGCTACCTTTACTTCCCTCTTCAATTTTTGCAAGTTTAGAAACTACCACGCTTTCATCGCCTTCTACGGTACCTTCTAATATTCCTGCTATTTGGGCTGCTGTAAATTTCATTAGGTTTAAAAAATTAATTTTACCGAATTATTAAAAAAAGGCAACCGCAAAATAATAATATTAAATGGATTTAAGTTTAAGTCGGTAGTGTTCATTCTTGCAAAAATAGAAAAAAAGGAATTAGCTTATACGGCTATTTACATTGTTTTTTGGGTAACAGAAATAGTATTTTATAACAGATTTTGAAAGTGCCTCTAAATTAAGCTGATCGCTCGCCTTAGCCACATCAACGGTTTTTCCGTTTTTTCTAAGCAAATTTATAGTGTCTTTTTCCATACTGTATGCTTGGTTTTCAAGTTTTCCTGTAAAAATAAAATAGGCTACTTCTTCTTCTGAAATTTTAAATTCACCCATTAAGAGGTCTCTTTTTTCCTTTATTTTTTGAAGTGAAAAAGGTTCCGTTTTTACTTTTATTTTAAGTAAATCTCTGTTTAAAAGCATTTTTGAAAGATTTTTCAATACAAAGTCATCATTATTAACCCACGCTTTCATTGCCGAAATAATATCATAATCATCTAGCTTTGAAAACGTATCGAGTATTTCTTCTGAAAAAGTATCAACACTTATGTTATTATTCAGAAAAAACTGTAACCCTTGGCTTGCAGGAAGTTTAACTCCTTGCGCAGTTAGCTGTTTTGCGCGTTTTAGAACACGAACCAGAAGCTGCTCTGCCACAATCCCTGTTTTATGAAGATACACCTGCCAATACATTAAACGACGGGCAACAAGAAAATTTTCAACCGAATAAATACCTTTTTCTTCAACTACTAATGCATCATTTTTTACATTCAGCATCGCTATTAAACGCTGCGCATTTACAGCTCCTTCAGGAACGCCTGTATAAAAACTATCGCGTTTTAAATAATCCAATCTATCCATATCTAGTTGTCCTGAAACTAACTGATGCAAAAATTTACGAGCGTAATTGTCCTTGAATATTTCTATTGCCAGCGTTAATTGCTTGTTAAACTTTCGGTTTAAGGCCTCCATAAAGAGCAACGAAATATGTTCATGGCTCACGTTTTCAACAATACTATTTTCCATAGCATGCGAGAAAGGCCCGTGCCCAATATCGTGTAAAAGTATAGCGATATAAAGTGCTTCTTCTTCCTTTTTAGAAATCACTACTCCTTTATTTTTAAGCGTTTGCACTGCTTTCTGCATTAAAAACATAGCACCAAGCGCATGATGAAAACGGGTGTGATGTGCGCCCGGATAAACAATATACGAAAAACCCATTTGCGAAATTCTGCGTAGCCTCTGGAAGTACTTATGCTCCATTAAACTAAAAACCAATTTGCTGGGAATAGTAATAAAACCGTAGATAGGGTCGTTTATAATTTTAGGCTTGGGAAGGGTTTTCAAACTTTAACTTTAAATTAATAGCTTCAGAAATTTTTCAAGATAATTCGAGACTATTTTTGAAGAAATTCTTCGCAACAGCCGTTGAATTATTCATAAAATACTCCTAGGTTAATACTTCGGAGTTTAATAACAAATATACATATATGAGCGACATAAAAGTACTTTGGGTAGATGACGAGATAGATTTGCTAAAACCACATATTATTTTCCTTGAAAATAAAAATTATAAAGTAACCACCGCCCAGAGTGGCTCGGAAGCTTTAGAAGAAATAAAAAAAGAAACTTTCGATATAATTTTTTTAGACGAAAACATGCCTGGTCTTACTGGTCTTGAAACGCTGGCGGAAATAAAGGAACAACAATCTTCCATTCCCGTAATAATGATTACTAAAAGTGAAGAGGAATATATTATGGAGGAAGCCATTGGTTCTAAAATTGCCGATTATCTTATAAAGCCAGTAAACCCAAATCAAATACTTTTAAGCCTTAAGAAAAACTTGGATCACAGTAGATTGGTTTCAGAAAAAACTACTTCAAACTATCAACAAGAATTCCGAAAAATTGCGATGGATCTTTCTATGGTTAACAGTTTTGAAGAATGGAAAGAGCTTTATACAAAGCTAGTTTATTGGGAATTAGAGCTGGAAGACATTGAAAACTCTGGAATGTTTGAGATTTTAGAATCGCAAAAAACTGAGGCTAATAGCCAGTTTTGTAAATTTATAGATAAAAAATACCCAAAATGGTTTGAAGACCCGAGCGAGGCACCAACCATGTCGCATACTTTATTTCGCGACAAAATACAGCCAGAAATACAAAATGGAACGCCTACCCTACTTGTTGTTGTAGATAATTTAAGGTTTGACCAATGGAAAGCTTTTGAACCTTCTGTAGCTAACATTTACAAAAAAACATCAGAAGATCTTTTTTGTAGCATCTTACCAACAACAACCCAATATTCTAGAAATGCTATATTTTCTGGACTTATGCCAAGTGAGATGGAGAAGCTCCATCCAGATTTGTGGTTAAATGATACTGAAGAAGGTGGAAAAAACATGAAAGAAAAGGAATTTTTTGAAGCACAACTCAAAAGATTGGGTATGAACCTAAATTGGAGCTACCATAAAATTTCAAGCTTAAAACAAGGAAAAAGATTGGTTGAAAACTTTAAAAGCCATAAAGATGATGATTTAACCGTTGTGGTATACAACTTTGTGGATATGTTATCGCACTCCAAAACGGAAATGGAAGTTATTAAAGAGCTTGCTTCTACAGACAAATCTTACCGCTCTTTAACTCAAAGTTGGTTTAAAAATTCGCCATTATTAGAGATTATTCAACAAGCAGCACGCATGGGTTTTAAGCTAATAATAACAACCGATCACGGTACAATTAACGTGAAAAATCCTTCAAAAGTAATTGGCGATAAAAATACCAGCCTTAACCTTCGTTATAAAACGGGGAAAAGTTTAACTTATGAAGACAAAGAAGTTTTAGCGGCAAAAGACCCGAAAACTATTGGCTTACCGACAATTAATATGAGTAGTTCGTTCATATTTGCAAAGGGCGACTATTTTTTTGCATACCCAAACAATTACAATCATTATGTTGGTTATTACAGAAACACCTATCAACACGGTGGGGTTTCTTTAGAGGAAATGATTATTCCGTTTGCAGTATTAACGCCACGATAGTGAATTTGTAATTTTGAAAAACTAAATACCATAACTTTAATTAAGACTTAGACCGCAATGATTATTTTTCTATCTTCGTTGCGGTTTTAATATGGAAATAACATACACCCAAGCTGAAATTTCTAATGTAGCTGAACAAATCCTCAATTTTTCAGACTCAAAAATATTTCTTTTATATGGCGAAATGGGCATTGGCAAAACAACGCTTATAAAAAGTCTTGTAAAAAAACTTGGCGTAAATGAAGTTTCTAAAAGTCCTTCTTTTTCAATTGTAAATGAGTATGATTCTGAAAATGGGGTTGTTTATCATTTCGATTTTTACAGAATAAATAATATTGAAGAAGCTTACGATATGGGCATAGAGGAATACTTATACAGCAAAAAATATATTTTTATTGAGTGGCCTGAAAAAGTGACAGCACTTTTGCCTACAAATGCTATTAATATTTCTATCCGTAAAAATAATAATGGAAGTAGAACCATAAAACTTTTAACTCAAAATTGAACTAAAATAGACAAACCTGAAATATTAAAAAATTAACAATATATTAGCACATAAATTGTATTTTAAAGCATTTAAACCTATAAAGATACTGTAAACATAATTAATGCACTTTTCTTTTTTGATGGTAAGTTTGGCACTTATTAACCTCACTAAAACTCATTACTATGAAAAGTTTAAAAGTAATTATCGTAACCCTTATTTTTGCAGCAGGATTATTTGTTTCTTGCACACCAGAAGGAATTCAAGATGACCAAACCACACAACAAATCGACGTTAGAACGGTTAAAGTTCCGCCAAACGGGTAGAAAGAGTTTAATACAAGGAGGTATTATTACCCTAATTATAGCAAGCACCCCCTTTCTATATTATTTATATGAAAGTTTCCCAGCCGATTCCCAGGTTTGGGAAACTCCCTTTTTTAGATATACCACTATATATGCATCTGTTTATCATTTTGCTTGGTTTATTACTGGCAAATTAATTCCAATAATTATTTTGTTATTATGGTTTTTCACCTGTAAACACTGGTGGCATTGGATAATACTAGTACCTTTCTCAATGTATTCATTTCAATTATTCAGTATTATAACGCAAAATTATAATGTTGATGAAGTTGAGCTAATTTACGTTGTACCTATCATGATGGTACTCGTACCGTTTGTTTACCTAATTCGCGCCAAACTTTTTAGCCAAATGAGGGAAACCGATTTAAAATCTATTGAAGAAGAATTTCTTCAAAAAAAATCCATTTGCCAACAAATAAAAGACCTTTTCAGATAATTATTACTTTGTATAAAAGTTAAAATTATTCCGTAAATTGAGACTTTCAAACCACCACTATGTCCCAACCAAAATCTCCATTTACTCACGCCCAACTACTTCCACAAGAAGAAACTCTTGAAATAACGAAACAAAAAGGAGAGCTTCATATAGGTATTCCAAAAGAAACCTATTTTCAGGAAAAAAGAATTTGCCTTACGCCAGATGCTGTTAACGCAATAGTTAACAATGGTCACAGGGTTTTAATTGAAAAAGGTGCAGGCAATGACGCTGGGTTTTCGGATAAAGATTATTCTGAAGCTGGAGCAGAATTAACTGATGATACTAAAAAAGTATTCGGTTGTCCAATGGTTCTAAAAGTAGAACCTCCTACTCTTGAAGAATTAGAACTCATCAACCCCAAAACGGTACTTATTTCTGCATTGCAATTAAAAACACGTCAAAAATCATATTTTGACGCTATTGCAAAAAAGAAAATAACCGCTCTTGCCTTCGAATTCATAAAAGATGAAGACCATAGTTACCCAGCGGTTAAAGCGTTAAGCGAAATTGCCGGAACCGCTTCTGTACTTATTGCCGCAGAGTTAATGGTAAATGCAAAAAAAGGAAACGGCCTTCTCTTTGGAAACATAAGTGGCGTCCCTCCAATTGAAGTTGTTGTAATTGGTGCAGGAACTGTAGGCGAATTTGCCACACGGTCTGCTCTTGGCCTTGGCGCTAACGTAAAAGTTTTTGACAGTTCAATCACTAAGCTCAGAACCATCCAAACAAACGTTGGCCGCATTTTATACACATCTACCATACAACCAAAAAATTTGATGAAAGCCCTACGTCGTTGCGATGTTGCCATTGGCGCAGTACGTGGTCATAATCGAGCTCCTATATTAGTTACCGAAGAAATGGTTAGAAATATGAAAAAAGGCGCAGTAATTATAGATGTTTGCGTAGATATGGGCGGGTGTTTTGAGACTACTGAAATGACAAGCCACGACAACCCTACAATGATAAAACATAATGTTATACATTATGGAGTGCCAAATATTCCTGCACGTTACCCCAAAACTGCTTCAATATCAATTAGTAATATTTTTACACCATATGTATTAGAAATTGCAGAAAGCGGAGGCCTAGAAAATGCCATTCGTTTTGACAATGGTTTAAGAAATGGTTTGTACTTTTACCGTGGAATTTTAACAAATAAAGCCGTCGCAGATTGGTTTGATATGCCTTATAGCGATCTAAATTTGCTGATGTTTTAATAACCCACAAGCTTTCCAATTAACGAACCCCAAATCCCGAGTTACAAATAATGAAGTTAGCAAAAAGATTGGTCTATTTTTCAGGTGGATTTTTAATAGGAATCGCCCTATTATTTTTCATTTTAAGTGGAAAAAACACTTCTTGTTCTTATGGGCCAGAGTCTAGAACGCTTAAGAATATAAGTAAAAAAGAACGAGTGTTTTCAGAAGAAACTCTTAGAGTGCTTCGCGAAAACCAAATGGATACTTCTGCTATTTCAACATTATTAATGGATGGAGATGTTTTGTTTTCTGAAAGTAATATAAAGATGGATTCGTGTAATCAATATGTAATTGAAGGAAAAATTTCAGAAAGAAACCTAAAAATTAAAGTTGAAAACTGTACTAAAACTGCGACTGTAACTGAAGTAAATATTATTAACGAGTAATTAAGTTTAAATAGAAATTTCAAATACTAAGACATATACCTTTTCAACCACCTAAACTCTTTTAAAGCTTCCTTCGCTCCTTCTCCTTTTTCAGAAGCGTTAATTCCCTGCTAGTTTGTCCGGCAACCGAGGTGTTTTCTTCAGCACGTCTTATTAAATAAGGCATCACGTCTTTTACAGGACCAAATGGGATGTATTTTGCTACATTATAGCCTTCATCACCAAGATTAAAAGAAATATGATCGCTCATCCCAAAAAGCTGTCCAAACCAAATGCGATTATCACTTTTAGAAATTCCTTTTTGCTTCATCAAATCCATTGCTAAATAGGTGCTGGCTTCGTTGTGAGTACCAATAAACAATTCAATATCTTCAAGATTATCTAAAATGTATTGTAAAACTTCATTAAAATTATCGTCAGTTGCTTTTTTGCTTTCGCAGATTGGTGATTTGTAGCCTTTTTCAACGGCACGCTCGTTTTCTTTTTCCATATAAGCGCCGCGAACTATTTTAAAACCAAGTTTGTATCCCTTTGCTTTTGCACGCTTGTGAATTCCCTTTAAATACTCCAAACGATCCCAACGGTAGCATTGTAGAGTGTTGAAAACAATTGGACATTCTTTATTATACTTTTCCATCATTTTTTCGCACAAATCATCTGCCGCATCTTGCATCCAAGACTCTTCGCCATCAATTAATAAGCGAATATTACTTTCATGTGCTGCTTTTGATACATTTTCATAACGCGACTCTATGTTTTTCCAGTATTCCTTTTCAACATCAGTTAAAGGCTCTTTTTCAGTTATTTTCTGCCAAACCTTAAACCTTCCAAAACCTGTTGGTTTAAATACCGAAAAAGGCATTGCTTGCTTGTTTTTAGCAAATTTTGTTAGCTCTATAACCCTAGTTACCGTAGCTTTAAACTGTGCATCTTCTTCCTTTCCTTCAACTGAAAAATCTAATATTGAATACACGCCAACATCATAGAGTTTATCTACTGTTGCCATGCAATCCTGCTCATTTACTCCGCCACAAAAATGGTCGAATACAGTGTAGCGTATAAGCCCTTCTACAGGTAAATTAATATTGAGTGCAAATTTTGTAACTGCCGAGCCTATTTTAACCAAAGGTTCTTTAGAAATCATCTTAAAAAGAAAGTAAGCACGTTCCAATTCTGAATCGCTTTTTAACTGGAAGGCGGTTTCAGTATTATCGAAAAGAGTATTTGTTGTCATAAAAAGCAAAATAAAGTCTGTAAATATACTTAAGTTTGAAATGTGATTATATCATTAAAATCAAGAAATTTATGGGAAAAACAAATAAAGGTAAAGGATTGGTTTATAGGAATGAAAAAGCTTGGGAAGTTTTTTTAGAAATAATAACAGCCTCTGAAAGCTCTAAAACATTTGTAATTGCTGACGAAAATACTGTTAAATACTGCCTACCTTATTTTTTGAAAAAGATAAAACTTAAAAGTACAGCCGAAATAATCACAATTTCAACGGGAGAAGAAAACAAAAACATACACACTTGCTTAAAAGTTTGGGAAAAGCTTTCAGAAAAAGGAGCAGATAGAAATAGTTTAATTATAAATCTTGGCGGAGGTGTCGTAACAGATTTAGGAGGTTTTGTTGCCTCAACTTTTAAACGCGGACTTTCATTTATAAACATCCCCACTTCTCTACTTGCAATGGTTGATGCTTCTGTAGGTGGTAAAAATGGCGTTGATCTGGGACATATAAAAAACCAAATTGGCGTAATTAATCTTCCCGAAATGGTAATTCTAGATACAGAATTCCTAAAAACTTTGCCTCCTGAACAGCTTACTTCTGGCCTGGCAGAAATGCTGAAACACGGTATTATCTATAGTAAAGAGTATTGGGAGCGCATAAAAAATGTAGCAATTAATAATAAAATTACATTTGAAATATTAATCTGGGATTCTATTGAAATAAAGAAAGAAATTGTTGCTAAAGATCCTTTGGAAAAAAACCTCCGTAAAACATTGAATTACGGACATACACTAGGTCACGCAATAGAGTCCTATTATCTTCAAAATTCTGAAAAAGAAACGCTTTTACACGGTGAAGCTGTTGCCGCCGGGATTATTTTAGCAACCTATATTTCTAAAGAACTCTTTAGCTTTCCAGAAACTACTTTGCAAGATGTTTCAAAAAGTATATTCAAGTATTTTCCGAAGCAAGATTTTTCAAAAAATGATATAGAAGCTATCATAAATCTGCTGGTGTTTGACAAAAAAAACCGAAACGGACAGGTGTATTTTGTACTCTTACAAGATATTGGGCAGCATGAAATAGACTGCGTCGTCGATAATGACTTGATAAACAGAGCATTTGAGTATTATAACAATTTCTAAAAAATTTGTTTATTTTTTTTTGAAGTCTTTATTTTTTAAATAGTTTTATAACCACAAACTAAAAGATTGTACATTAAATGAAACGTATTATAGTAGATTTCCGAAAGTTGACTCCAGAAATACTTTCATTATTAGTAGATAAATATCCTGATGGGTATGATGATGACCACGTTATCACTTTCAAAAACGCCAAAAACGAGACTGTAGAAGCAGTTGAAGTAAAAACGGATGACTCTATTTATTTAGTGAAAGTAAGCTCGTGTTTAGAAACACAAATGGCAAATTTTGATGAGGATGATTATGAAGAAGCAGACTTTAACGAGCCAATAAGCGAAATTCCCGAAAAGGAAAAAAAGAGAATGGACAAAGACGAGGAAGAATAAATTTCCTTAAACTAACCACCAACAAAAAAGAGGCTCTAATGGCCTCTTTTTTGTTGGTTTCTGAATATTCATCTTCTAAAGTTAAATACCCGAAAATCAATTATTTCCTAACACTTGGGCTTTTTTTATCTTCTTCAACCTTTCTTTTATACTCGCGCAGTTCTTCCATTTCTAATTCGTAAGATAGCATTGCGTTGCTAGACGGCTCGATTTTTATATTTCTATGTATCGCCCAATTAACGGTAAATTCTACCCCAAAAAATAAAATAAGACACGTATAATAAACCCATAATAAAACCAGAACTACACTTCCGGAAGCGCCATATAATGAAGCAGGATCTGATTGGGCAAAGTAAAAACCAATTAAATACTTACCCGCCAAAAATAGCAAAGACGTCATAAAAGCGCCAATTAAATTGGTTTTCCATTTAATTTTTACGTCTGGAAGTATTGTGAAAATTGCTGCAAAAAGCCCCGTAATAAAAATTTGAGATATTATAAAATTAATGAATTGAATTAACTGCGGTGAAAATTCTGTGTAATAATTCCCAATAAATTCACTTAAAGCATTGATAACTGTTGTAAGAACAAGCGCTACAAGCAGCAATAAACCTATAATTAATACCAAACTTAAGGAAATAGCTCTTCTCTTAATTGTATCTAAAATATTATTCTTTTTTGATCGTACACTCCAAATATCATTAAGTGCTTTTTGAAGTTGAAAAAATACTCCTGTTGCACCAAAAATTAATACACCAACACCAAAGATTATAAAAAATGTAGAACTTTCTGAAAGTGCTGAATTAATTATCATTGCCTGTATTAATTCTGCACTGCCTTGACCAATCATTCCACTAATTTCTCCAGTAATTCTTCCTTCCACAGCTTCTTTACCAAAAAACATACCTGCAAAATGTACTGTAATTATAAGTAATGATGGTAATGAAAAAAGTGCATAATACGCAATAACAGCGCTTTTGGCCCAAGGATCATTTTTATCCCAACTTACGTATGTATCTTTTAAAAGTTTAAATATTTTCATTTTAAATAGCGCTCCTTTATAATGTTGCAATGATGAATTTCGTGGCCGCAGATGATAAAACCTGCTGCACGAACGGACATTTCACTACCGTTAGCTTTACCTAATTGCTTCATTTGGATTTCATTAAAACTTTTAAATTAAAGTAAGGGTTGCATCTCTAACCGATTCATAATTTTGTATTAAAGCACAAACCGTTTGAATGTCAGCACCTGCATTTGCCGCAAAAATGTTTTCATCAAAACCTTTAAGGTCGGCATTAATAAAGCGTGAAAAATACAAAGCTCTGTATGCAAAAACTCTTTCGGCGTCTGTAATATGCAATAATATATCTTTAGGTGTCCATTTACCTACTGCATATTTATAGTCCCATTTATTTTCGGGAATACTTTCAAAGAAAAGTTTTGTTATGTTTAATCCTTTTTCAAGTGCTTCGATTAATGCTATTTCTTCATTTAAATTAATGTAAGCTTGATAGAAACTATTGTATTCTGAAGTAGAAATTTCTGATGAATTCATATTTTTTTTCATTAGTGTCCGATTAAAATATTGCAAAATTCTGTTGGGGTCAAATATAACAGGTGTTTTAAGCATTTTTATAAAGTAACAACTTGCTATTAAGTTTATTCTTAAAATTTAACAATTAAAAAGTGTGTTTAATCAATTTAACCTAATTACCAACCCATTAAGAAGCAAGTCTTACGTCTTTCAGCTCCCTGTGCTGAGCCTGTCGAAGTAAGCGGTCTTATACCTTAGTCGGACACGACTATTTTTTTTTAATAAAGATAAAAAAACCTTTGCGGTAAGGCAAAGGCATCTAAACAAAATTTGGATAAAGTGTTACAATGAGTTAAAAATGGAATGAAGCATTCTTTTTTTGTCATTTATACTTTCTTCCATAGAAATCATAGTTTCAGTGCGGCTTACACCTTCTATATCATCTATTTCGTATATAATTTCTTTAGCGTGAGCAGTATCTTTCGCTCTAATTTTACAGAAAATATTGAATTTCCCTGTGGTAACGTGAGCTACGGTTATAAATGGAATTTCACTTAAACGTTCTAGCACAAACTGTGTTTGTGAGGTTTTAAAAATAAATATGCCAACATAAGCAATAAATGAGTACCCAAGTTTTTTATAATCAACTTGTAATGAAGAACCAGTTATAATTCCTGCATCTTCCATCTTCTTTACACGAACATGGACGGTACCAGCAGATATATCTAACTTTTTCGCAATATCCGTAAAGGGTATACGCGTATTATCAATTAATAAATCAAGAATTTTATGATCTGTATCGTCTAATTTAAATTTTGCCATGAGGTTTTTTTTTTGCTAAATTAGAAAGTTTTACGATATAACTCTACTTAATTTTTGAAAATAAATAACAGAATTGTCAGATTTATTAATAATATTAGAAATATACGAGCCAATTGTTGAATTTTCTTGAGAATTTGTTAAAATTCCACTCCCTTTTGCATCTGCTTCTTTATGCCCAAATTGACTTTTTAAATTGTCAATTTCAGCTACCATCGGTTCATAATCTATTTTAGAATTATTTAAAACTTCTTGATATTGAAGTGCAATGTCAAGAAGTTTTTCTTCACCATTTAACTTTACATTCCTCAAAATGAAATCGTTATAATTTTTAAGATTCTCTGGGATATCAAAATACGCTTCATAATTTAAGTCATAATCTTCTTCTATTATGTTGAATAAAGAAAGTAAAGCATAAAATATGAATTCACGTGTTTTTTCTCGTTCGTAATCTTGTTTATAGTGACCTGTTTCAAATAAAATAGTTGGAGTACCCGTTTTTTGAAAAGTATCGCCAACACAGGCTTCGTTAAAGCTATCGTCATATCTTCCCACTTGTTCAGGAATGTATTTTTGAAGAGAATTGTTCATTTTTACAATTAGCTTCATCGCTATTTTTCGGGCTTCCGTAACCGTTCTTTCTTTATTTGCTGCAGGAGATAAAAACGAAATCGTTGCTGGTTTACCATTATCAAACCCATAAATAGAGCGTTGGTCATGCATATTCAAACATAAATCAGGTTTAAGAGCTTCAAATAGTTTGCGCAAGCATTGGCTTTCTTTTTGTGATAAATCCTGCGCATCGCGGTTTAAATCTACTTTATTAGCATTCTCTCTGGTATAAAGCTGTGCACCATCAGGATTTAGAATAGGTATGATATAAAGTGTATAGTTGCTCAAGAAAGCGTCAACTTCAGGTTGAAAATGTTGTTTCTGAGTTACAAATTTTAAAAAATCGAATAATCCTTTAGTCGTTGTTGCTTCATTTCCGTGCATTTGCGACCAAGCTAAAACAGTTTTTTCTCCATGTCCAATTTTTATCATTGGAATTTCTTGACCGTTTTCAGATTGTCCAATTACCGAAATTTCATAACTATTTTTATAAAGTTCCAATAACGGATCAATATGTTCGAGGGCAATATAACGATCCGATAAACCGTCTTCAAAATGATTGCCATACCAATTTTCTATTTCCATTTTATACATTGTGTTTACAAAGTTAAACAATGTATTGTTTACATCTGTAAACACAATGTATGATGTTAATTTATTACATCGGTAAACAATTGTGCTAAAAACAACACTTTAAATAAGTCAAAAAACAATGCTAAATATAAATTGACGATTAAATACTTTAAATTCAATTGAATAATCCTATTTAATTAAAGTTTAAAATTAATTATTACAATTCAATTAGGTAGAATTTTTTCATAATATTAAATAATATATTACATTTGTAAACGTCATTACACTTCAATATATGTTACAATGGTAAACAGCAAGGATTTTGTAAAAAGGCTTGAAAAAATACTAGAATATTACAGTTTAACTGCCACGGCTTTTGCTGAAAAAATGGATTTTAACCGCTCCACTATTTCGCATTTATTGTCAGGAAGAAATAAGCCAAGTTTGGAATTTGTAATGAAATTGCTAAAAGAATTTCCCGAAGTTGAAATGTATTGGCTACTCATTGGAAAAGGATCCTTCCCCTCTACTTCGGAAAAATTAGTTGAAAAAGAACCTTCTAAAAGAATCGCTTCAAATATTGAAAAAAAGTCCTTGGATCTTTTTTCAGAAAATATGCAGACAGCTAAACAAGAAAATTCTAGACAATCTATCCAAAACAATCAAAAATCCAACAATACCACTGAAATTGAAAAAATTGTTATTTTTTATAAAGATGGTTCTTTTAATGTTTATCAAAACTAAAGCCATCTCAGTAATATTTCCGAAATTCGCATAAAAATTAAAAATGCGCTTTTTCACACTTTTTATTCCCTTACTTTTTTTAAGCAGTTGTTATGAAAAAGAGCGTAATTGCTCAGATTTTAAGATTGGAACTTTTGAATTTGAAGCACTTTCTGGCACCGAAGTATTTAAAACAACAATTACACGCAACGATTCCTTAGAAATTGATTTCTACCAAGGAAAGAGTGATACGTCCTCTATACGCTGGATAAATGATTGCGAGTACGTTCTGGAAAAATTTCATCCAAAAAATCAGGCTGAAAAGAAGGCTATTCTTATTAAAATATTGACTACCGAAGGCGAAAACTACACGTTTGAGTTTAGCGAAGTTGGGAAAACTAAAACCAGTAAAGCTAGAGCTCGCAAGGTAAAGCCTTAACTTTTTTTGTTTTTAAAGAATGTATTTTGTTCTCCTATCAGTTTTTCTATACTAGAAAGTAACTGATTATTTTTGGGAGTTTCCACAGTTCCATCGTGTGGATCTTCAGATTTTTCTTGAATTTATTAATCATCTGTAAGCAATGACAAGGGTGGCATTACAACCTTTTTTACAATATATTGAATCCGGCACCAATTACAATACCAACTGCCATATCGATCATATTTCCTTTTATGGCGAAATTTTTAAACTCTTTAAAAAAGGTAATTATAGGAACGATTTTGAAATAAGGAAAGTGTTAATGCCACTAAAATTAACTAAATACGACCAGCAATACGATCTTTTGCCAATTGCAGTATTGTGTGGAATTGATCGTCAAGATTCATTTCAGAATTATCTATTTCAATGGCATCCTCAGCTTTTCTAAGTGGAGAATCTTCACGCGTTGTGTCAATGTGGTCTCTATCTTCAATGTTTTTTAAAACGTCTTTAAAGTCAACAATATCACCACGATCAGAAAATTCTTTATATCTTCTTTGAGCACGTTCTTGTGCAGAGGCATTCATAAATATCTTTAATTCTGCTTTAGGAAAAACTACGGTGCCAATATCGCGGCCATCCATAACTACTCCTTTCTCTAAACCCATTTGTTGTTGTTGGGCAACTAATTTTACACGAACTTCATGAATGGTTGCAATTGGGCTTACAAATTCGGAAACTACAAGGGTGCGGATTTCTTTTTCTACATCTTTTCCATTTAAAAAAATATGTGCTTTGTTCCATGCTACTTCCTTTTTAAACTTCAAACTAATTGATAAAAGCGATTTTTTCAACTTTTCAATATCAAATTTATCTTTTGAAATAATACCATTTTGCATTGCAAACAGTGTAACGGCACGATACATTGCGCCGCTATCTACATACACATAGCCCAAGTAATCGGCAAGTTGCTTTGCGACGGTGCTTTTACCTGTTGAGGAATACCCATCAATAGCAATGGTAATGGTAATTTTTTTCATTATTGTAGATCTAAATTTAGTCCAAAAAAGCTTGATGTTGCCGCAGAACTATATTTGGAATATGAATAGCTTAGTCTAAATTTGTTCAATTTTATTGAAAAACCTGCGCTAATACCAGCAAAGGTTCGTCTTTCTACAATCCGCAGTTCTTCGGCTCTTCTAAAATTATACCCTAAACGAATATTAAAACCACTTTCAGGGAAAAGCTCGATACCCGCAATCATATGCCGAAAAGCATGATTAACAAATGTGATTTTCTCTTTTGTTACATTTCCCTCCAAGTCAAGTTCATCACGAGCAGAATTTGCAAAAGCAATCTTCCACTGTTGCATGTTTTCTAAAGTGAAATGCCAACGGATTGGAATATTTTCTAAAGTCTGTGAAATTCCGAAGATAAGCTCAAAAGGTAATGGCTCGTATTCTTCGTGATAAGGTGTTATTTGTGTGCCAAGGTTTCTAGCAACTCCTGTTATTTGTAAGTCCCAATCTTCGTAAACGTACATTAAACCTATATCTGCGGCAATTCCAAAGGATGAATAATTTTCGAGTGTTGACGAAATAAATTTTGCGTTTAGACCTACGTGAAAATTAGTAAACGCAATGTTTCGGGCGTGTCCAAGCGATAGTGCTACTTCACCTCCACTAAAACTGCTTGTTGGATTTCCTAATTCATCATAACCATCAAACTTTCCGTAATTAACGTAAGTTACACCCGCGTGCAAAACCATAGTTCTTCGATCCCAAAGATACGCATAAGCAGCTGTTCCGTAATTTACATCGCCAATGTAGTTTGTGTAATTTAGCGATAGTTGGTTGTCCATCGCCGGATTAATACTTGCCGGATTAAAAAGAGCTTGTGTAGGGTCATAATCATAATTTGTAACTACTTTACCTCCTAAAGCAGCCATACGTGGGCTGTTTGTTAAATTAAGGAATTGATACGTTGATCTACCTCCTATCTGCGCTGCTAAAAGCTGAGATAAAAGGAGAGAAACAATTAAGAAAACCTTTTGGGTCATAGAAGCAAGTTACCGTAACTAAACACTAAACGAATGCAAGTATAATTTATTTTTGCAAAGGAAAGAAATGATTGGTGATTAATGTACAATTGCTAAAAAACAATCACATATTAATCACCTTTTAATAAAATTGTTTAAAGTTTTTTCGCCCCCTTAACCTTCTCCTTAGTAAGTGCTAAATCCAAAACATCGCTCATTTCCTTTACATAATGAAAGGTTAATCCTTTTAAATACTCAGGTTTTATTTCTTCTATATCACGTTTGTTATCTTCGCAAAGAAGGATTTCTTTTATACGGGCACGTTTTGCTGCAAGTATTTTTTCTTTAATTCCACCAACGGGAAGTACTTTTCCACGTAATGTAATCTCGCCTGTCATTGCTAAAGATTTTTTCACTTTACGTTGTGTGAAAAGTGAAACAAGTGAAGTAAGCATCGTTATCCCCGCACTTGGCCCATCCTTTGGTGTTGCGCCTTCTGGCACGTGAATGTGTACATTATATTTATCAAAAATATCTGGGTCAAGACCTAACTTTTCTGCATTTGCTTTAATGTATTCCATAGCAATTGTTGCAGATTCCTTCATTACTTTTCCAAGGTTACCTGTCATATTCAACGCTCCTTTTCCTTTGGAAAGTGTAGATTCTATAAACAGTATATCGCCGCCAACCCTTGTCCACGCTAATCCTGTAACTACGCCTGCAACATCGTTGTTTTCATATTTGTCACGTTCCATTCTGGGAGCACCCAAAACTTCTACAACAATTTCGTTGGTTGCTTTTACTTCGTATTCTTCTTCCATTGCAATTTTCATGGCTGCGTAACGCACCATTTTTGCAATCTGTTTTTCCAAGCCACGAACGCCACTTTCGCGTGTGTAGCCTTCCACAATTTTTTCTAATTGTGGTTTGGCTATTTTTAAAGAATCACTATTCATTCCATGTTCTTTTAATTGTTTTGGAAGTAGGTGGCGTTTCGCAATTTCTACTTTTTCTTCAACTGTATATCCTGTTACGTTTATAATTTCCATTCTGTCACGTAATGCAGGCTGAATAGTGCTTAAGCTGTTAGATGTAGCAATAAACATAACTTTAGAAAGATCATACCCCAACTCTAAAAAGTTATCATAAAATGAACTGTTTTGCTCTGGGTCAAGTACTTCAAGCATTGCTGAAGAAGGATCCCCCTGATTACTTGCCGAAATTTTATCAATTTCATCTAAAACAAAAACTGGATTGCTTGTTTCTGCTTTTTTTATGCTTTGTATAATACGTCCCGGCATTGCTCCAATGTAGGTTTTACGGTGTCCGCGTATTTCAGCTTCATCACGAAGACCACCCAAACTCATTCGCACATACTTTCTACCCAAAGCTTCAGCAACAGATTTTCCTAGAGAAGTTTTACCTACACCAGGAGGTCCGTAAAGACATAGAATTGGCGACTTCATATCATTTCTTAATTTCAGAACCGCTAAATGTTCAATGATTCGCTTTTTAACGTCGTCAAGTCCGTAATGATCGCGATCTAGAATTCTTCTTGCGCGTTTAAGGTCAAATTTATCTTTACTGTATTTATCCCACGGAAGATCAAGTATCAATTCCAAATAGTTTCGCTGAATGCTAAATTCTGCTACCTGCGGATTCATACGTTGCATTTTGGCAAGCTCTTTAATGAAATGTTTTTCGACTTCTTCGCTCCATTTTTTCTTTTTAGCACGTTGGCGTATCTCCTCTATTTCTTCTTCCGAAGAATTTCCACCCAGTTCTTCCTGAATGGTTTTCATTTGCTGGTGTAGAAAATACTCTCGCTGCTGCTGATTAATGTCGCTCTGTACTTTACTTTGAATATCGTTACGAAGCGAAAGCTTCTGTATTTCCATATTCATATATCGAAGCGTTTCCAATGCACGATCTTTTAGGTTATTTATTTCTAAAAGAGCTTGTTTTTGTGCTACTTCAATATTTAAGTTTGAAGAAACAAAATTGATAAGAAAACTGGGGCTTTCAATATTTTTTATGGCGAAAGAAGCCTCCGAAGGAATGTTTGGGCTTTGCTTAATAATTTGAAGTGCCATTTCTTTAATACTATCAATAATGGCTTTAAACTCGTCACTTTCCTTTTCGGGACGTGCTTCTGCAACTTCGCGGATAGTCGCCGTCATATAAGGATTGGTTGTTAGTACTTCAGCAACCTCAAAGCGTTTTTTTCCTTGAATAATTACGGTTGTATTGCCGTCGGGCATTTTCAATACACGCAATATTTGTGCTACAGTACCGATGGTATTTATATCACCAATTCCAGGTTCTTCTTCATTTTCATCTTTTTGTGAAACCACGCCAATAACCTTATTACCCTTATTGGTTTCGTTTATAAGTTTTATTGATTTATCGCGTCCTGCGGTAATAGGAATTACAACACCTGGAAAAAGCACGGTGTTTCGAAGTGGTAAAATTGGTAGTATTTCAGGGAGTTCTTCTTTGTGCATTGCATCTTCGTCTTCAGAAGACATTAGTGGAATGAAGTCTGCATCTTCGTGTAAATCTTGAAATGACAACTTGTCTATCGATGTAATTTTTGAATTGGCCATATATTTGTTTAGGACATTGTGTCACACATAAAGTGAAATCAATATCATATTATTATTATAATTTTATTTTTATCTGAAAGAACCTTGAAAATCAAATGTTTTAAAGACTCTTTCTTTTATATTTCAAGAGTTATGCCATTTCTTTGATTATTTCTTCTGAAAAAGTGTAACATCATTTTTAAAATGGAGTCTTTAAACTATATATCTTTTTTCATCTAAAACATATTAATTATGAAATCTCAAATTAGAATTACAGTTGTAACACTCTTTTTAGTTGCTACAACCCTTCAATTAAATGCACAAAAAGGAAACAACAATACAATAACGGGAAGCGGAAATGTAATTACAAAAACCGTACAAACAAAAGTCTACTCTGCTTTAAATATTTCTGGGTCAATGGATGTTTATCTTGAAAATGGCAACGAAGGTAACATAAGTATAGAGGCTGAAGATAATGTACAAGAGAGAATAGTTGTAGAATCTGACGGAACAACACTTACAATTTCAATGAAAAATAATACTTCACTTAGAAATACTAAGAAAATAAAAATAACGGTTCCTGTTCAAGAAATCAACGAAATAACACTTAGGGGTTCAGGAGATATTGAAGGTAGAAATTTGTTGAAAAGCACTTCTTTGGCGTTAAGCATACAAGGATCAGGAGAAATTAAAATTTCTGTTGATACTAATTCTTTAAATGCAAAGATAAAAGGGTCTGGCGATATTAAAATTTCTGGAATTGCAAAAGAAGTTGAAGTAACTACAACCGGAAGTGGCGATTTTGAAGGAAAGGAGTTAATTTCAGAAAATGCACAAATTTCAATTTCAGGTTCTGGAGATTCTACCATACACGCAAAAAATAGTATAAATGCTAAAATAAATGGTTCTGGTTCTGTTTTTTACGCAGGTAACCCTTCAACAAATAATGTACAAGTAAGAGGCTCTGGAAAGGTTAAGTCTATTTAATTGAAACTATATTAAACTAAAAAGCCGTCTATGAAATATCTATAGACGGCTTTTTTAGTAATTATTTTTTTTACGGAAGTACCACTAAAAATTCTCCAGCTGTAATTTGATAAATCGTTGGGTCTTGCCCCGAAGCATCTTTACTCGAAAAATTAAAAGTACCTTCAATAATACCTTCTGTAAGGTCGTACCTAGTAATTACCATACTTCCAGGGTCTGAAATGTATGTAATTGATGTTCCTACAACAGGTGTGTAAGTTGCTACAACTTCATCGCCAACAATAACTTCAGTACTCATTTCATAGGTATTTCCTTCGGTTACGGTAAGTGGAAAAGTAAGTATCATTCTTTCATCACCAAGTGTTGTTGTTATTGTAAGTGTAGGATATTGGTTTACTACAGAGGTTTCTACCACAATATCATCAGGGGTATATGATGTACCATCAATGTTTGCAGAGAATGCATTGTTAGCGCCAGGAACTCCTTCAAAATAAACTGTCATAGTTCCTTCAGTAACTTCAACTATATCTGGTAATTGGTTTAGGGGATCTGTTGCTGTAAATATGAATGTAGCCTTTAATACTCCTTCCTCCAAGTCAAACTCGGTTATATCTATCGTTCCAGGATCTGAAGTAAGGTTTTCTGCTCCATCGCCAGCATTGTAAATTCCTATCAATTCGGTACCGTCAGAAATCCGTACCATATCAAAACTACCAACACCCAAAGATCTTGGTACATCAATACGTATAAGTTGTCCTTCCGCTGTTTTAGCTTCAACTTTTATCATGTGTACATCACCAACCATAGGTTCTGTAACTTCAATAGTATTGGCTAAAAAATCTACACCATCTATTTTTGCGAAGAATTCATTTTTCGGATCGTTTCCGCCACCGCCACCGCCACCCGTGTCGTCAAGTATATATTCTATTTCGGTAAAAGAACCCCTTGAAATTTCAACATCTTCCAAAACTGGGTCTCCATTGCCATCTAGTACTGGATTACCATCTGGGTCCAATTGAATACGAACACCAATAAAACTGAATGTTCCTGAAACGGTTTTTGCAACAGGGTCTAATGCTGAAATTTTTAATTGCCCAGAGCCACCAATGGCTTGTACAGAAATATAGGGAATTATATTTGTTGATCCATCAAAATAATTTCCAGTGTTTTCATTTACACCATTAGAAGTTAAGCTGAAGGTCCCAACGGCTGCATCCTTAATACCTAATGTTATATTTTCACCTCCTGGTTTAGAACCAGTTATTACCAATTCATTGTCTGAAGTAAGTGTTGCAGTCGCCACTGATGCTATAAAATCCGCATCGTCTATTTTGGCTTTAAACTGTCCTTCTTCAGCATCATTTTGATCTTCTTGTGGAAATTCGCCTGTAAGTGGTTCATTTTCACAAGAAAAAAATTGAAACGTAAGAAATGCCAAAAGCATCACTTTTATATAATTCATTCTATTCATAAAATAAGTGGTTTGATAGGTACTAAACGCAAACTTAATGAAAAATTGTTTAAATGGTTTTATTTTTTGGTACTCTTGCCAACAATATAACGCCAGTAATAAAAAATACAACTAAAAATAATATGGAGTTGCGCATACTTCCTGTTATTTGATCTATAAATCCGTAAATCAACATTCCTATTACAATGCCTATTTTTTCAGCCACATCATAAAAACTAAAATAGGAAGTTGTGTCATTCGTTTCAGGTAAAAATTTTGAATAGGTAGAACGTGAAAGCGACTGAATACCACCCATTACCAAGCCGACAAATCCCGCAGTGCTATAAAACTGCATAGGCGTTTCAATAAAAAATGCCACAACACAAATACATACCCAAATAATGTTTATAACGATTAAAACTGGAATATTTCCGAATTTTTCAGAAGCGCGGGATGTTAAAATAGCACCGCCAACGGCTACTAACTGAATTATTAAAATACTTACAATTAAACCCATTGTTTTAGCATCATTCCCGCCCCAAGCTATTTCCTGTTCACCAAAATATGTGGCAACCAACATAACTGTTTGAACGGCCATACTATAAACGAAGAAAGCTCCCAAATATCTTTTAAGCTGAATGTTTTCTGAAAGTGAATTGTAAACACCTTTTAATTCTCGAAATCCGTTCAAAAGTATTCTTGCACTTACTTTTTTTCCACTTTTGTTTCCCTTTGGAAGAAAATAGAAAGAGTACTGGCTAAAAAGTATCCACCAAACCCCCACGGTTACAAACGACCATCGCATGGCTTTTATACTTGCTTTGCCACCTTCTCCAAAGCCAAAAAATTCAGGTTTCATAACCATTGCTAAATTAAACAGGAGTAAAACCACACTACCTATATAACCCATAGAATAACCGCGTGCACTAATTCTATCCTGTTGCTCTGGAAAAGCAACATCAGGCAAATATGAGTTGTAGAAAACAAGACTTCCCCAAAAACCAACCAATCCAAAAAAGTAAAAGAGTAGACTAAGATGAATATTTTCTATACTGAAAAAGTAAAGACCCATACACGAAAGCGCGCCCAGATAGCAGAAAAATTTCATGAAATTCTTCTTATTACCTACATAATCTGCAATACCAGAAAGTAAAGGAGATATAATAGCAACCAATAAAAAAGCCGCAGCAGTGGTATAACTAATTAACGGCGTACTACGAATAAAACCGCCCCAAACAGAAACAGAAGTAATATTAGCAGCATTAAAAAGTGCTTGATAAAATATAGGAAAAATTGCCGAAGCAATAGCCAAACTATAAACCGAATTTGCCCAGTCGTAAAAAGCCCAAGCGTTTAAGAGTTTTTTGCTTCCTTTAGGTAAATTAGGCATCAGTTGTTTTGTTTTTGAAAGGTACTAAACTAATAAAAAATCCCGCTCGAAGCGGGATTTTAAAAATTATATTATCAGTTCTTTATTTTTTAAATGTAGTAACACCAAACTTCGCTGCCTCTGCTCTAGCTTCAGCTGCCCATCCTTCAAGGTTTTGTATTCTTGTACTACTTGCAGGGTGTGTGCTTAAAATTTCTGGTGGTGCGTTACCATTTTCTTGTGCTTGCATACGTCTCCATAGATCTGCGGCAACACTTGGATCATAACCCGCAATAGCCATTAACACCAACCCAATATGATCGGCTTCGGTTTCGTGGCTTCTGCTAAAAGGAAGCATAACACCAAGATTGGAGCCTAAACCATAAGCTGTATTAAAAATTTGCGCATTTTCTGGACTGTTAGCTAAAGCTACATTTCCTGCCACGGCACCTACTTGTTGTATTTGCGCTGCGCTCATACGCTGCTGTCCATGATTTGCTAATGCATGTGCAACTTCGTGCCCCATAACAGCTGCAAGACCAGCTTCATCTTTTGTAATAGGTAGAATACCTGTATAAACTACAATTTTCCCACCTGGCATACACCAAGCATTAACATCTTTACTGTCTACAAGGTTATATTCCCAACGGTAGTCGGTTAAATATCCTGCGTATCCATTGGCGTTAAGATAACGCTCTGCTGCATTTGCAATTTTTTGCCCTACGCTTTTAACCATATTGGCATCGGCAGTTCCTGTAACTACCTTATTTTCATTTAAAAATTCATCGTATTGCTGAAAAGCCATTGGAAGAATTTGAGAGTTTGGCACCAAAGCCAAGGTTTGTTTTCCAGTAAAAGGATTGGTACTACAGGCAACAACTAAGGCTCCTAAAAGTAATACTGAAAGTGATTTTTTAAGTTTCATAATTTAAGTTGAGTGAGGATTTTATTAAAAGTGTTAAAATTAAAAATATTAATTGAGTATTATATTAAAATTCTTTTAAAACTGAAATTTCAAAAATCATTCCGTAATCAATCCTGTCCTAAATAAATTTGGGGCACATAAAATCTAACCATTTTACTGG